>NZ_JAUQTX010000295.1:0-7284 GCF_059803775.1 Azospirillum sp. UFLA03-27
CATACGAGAGAGCTGTTATAGTCTCGTGGGCTCGGAGATGTGTATAAGAGACAGGTCTCCCCCCGCCCCGAGCTGGGCAGCCAGCCGAGCCGCACCGAGAAGCCGATCACCAGCATCAGCCCGACCCAGAAGCCGGGCAGGCTCAGCCCGACCACGCTGCCCGCCATGATCAGCCGCGCCGCCGCCGCGCGCGGGCGCAGCCCGGCGTAGAGGCCGAGACCGATCCCCAGCCCCGCGGCCAGGATCAGGGCGGCCAGCGACAGCTCCAGCGTCGCCGGCAGCCGCTCGACGACCAGCGCCAGGGCCGGCTGGTTGTAGATGAAGCTGCGCCCCAGATCGCCTTGGAGCGCGCGCCCCACGAACAGCAGATACTGCCGCCATAACGGCTGGTCCAAGCCGAAGGACGCGGCGATGCGCGCCCGCTCCGCCGCGTCGGCCTCGGGCGGGACCAGGATGTCCACCGGGTTGCCCGCGACATGAAGGCCGACGAAGACGAGCACCGTCATCGCCAGCACCACCAGGGCGGCCTGCGCCGACCGCCGCACCAGCCACCCCACCATCGTTCCGGTCATCAGATGCCTACACCGGAAGCGGCGGGTACAGGCCGGCCCAGGGCCGGGCGCGCTCGATCTGCGCGGCGAGCTGGAGCACCCGCCCGTCCTCGCCCAGCGGGGCGGCGATCTGCACGCCGACCGGAAGCCCGTCCGCGAGCGCGAAGGGTACGCTGGCCGCCGGGATGCCGGCGCTGTTGTAGACGGAGGTGAAGGCGCTGTAGCGGCGCAGCGTCTCGTAGTAGCCGTCGAGATCCGTGCTCTGCATGTCCACCGTCCCGATGGGCAGCGGCGGGGCGGCGAAGGTCGGGGTCAGCAGCGCGTCGTGGCTCTGGAAGAAGCGCCCGAACAGGCGCGACAGGCCGTGGATCGTCCAGATCGACCGGGCGAGGTCGGCGCCGCTGTAGCGGGCGGACTCCCCGGCCCACAGGCGGGTGATCGGCTCCAGCTCGTCCGGCTCGACGGGCCGGCCCAGCGCCTCTTCGCGGGCGCGCAGGACGTTGGCGATGTTGGAGGCGACGATGATGCGCGTCGCCCTTTTCAGCGCGGCGCCGTCCACGCCGGGGCTGGCCTCCTCCACCCGGTGGCCGAGCGATTCGAGAAGCGCCGCCGCGTTGGTCACCGCCTTGGCGGCGGCGGGATCGACGGCGCGCCCCTCATGGTCCAGGGTCTGGAAGGCGATGCGCAGCGGCGCGGGATCGCGCTCCACGAGGTCGAGGTAGCGCCCGTCGAAGCGCGGCGCGGCGTAGGGATCGCCCGGCTCCGGCCCGTGGGTGGCGTCGAGCAGGGCGGCGCTGTCGCGCACCGAGCGGGTGATCGCGTGGTGCACCGAGAGGCCGTTCCAGCCCTCCCCCAGGTCGGGGCCGAAGGGGTTGCGCCCGCGCGTCGGCTTCAGCCCGAAGGTGCCGGTGTTGGAGGACGGGATGCGGATGGAGCCGCCGCCGTCGGTGGCATGGGCCGCCGGGACGATGCCCGCCGCCACCGCCGCCGCAGCGCCGCCGGAGGAGCCGCCGACGCTGCGCTCCCGGTTCCACGGGTTGCGGGTGGGGCCGAACAGGGCCGGCGTCGTCTCGCAGGCCAGACCCAGCTCCGCCGTGTTGGTGAAGCCGAACAGCACCAGCCCGGCGGCGCGGTAGCGCGCGGTGACGGTGGAATCCTTGACCGCCCGGTGGTCGCGCCACAGGCGGCTGCCGTTGCTGGTGCGCCGCCCGAGCACCTGGATGTTCAGATCCTTCAGCAGGAAGGGGACGCCGGCCAGCGGCTCCTCCCCCGTCAGGCTCCGGGCCTGGGCGAAGGCTTCATCGGCGAACTGCTCGACGACGGCGTTGATGAGCGGGTTGACCGCCTCCAGCCGGGCCAGGGCGGACTCCAGCAACTCGACCGGGGACACCGCGCGGCGCCGGACGAGGGCGGCGAGGCCCACCGCGTCGTGGGCCTGATAGTCGGAAAACAGGGACATGGCGGGATTCCTCAGACCGGCTCGGCGAAGACGGCGTTGGTGTGGCCGAAGGCGTTGCCGGGAACGAAGCGCACGTAACCCTTGCGCCCCGCCCAGTTGAAGCGCGGGTAGAAGACCGGGATGACCCCCACGTCCTCCTCCAGCGCGGCCAGCGCGTCGCGGATACGGGCGACCCGCCGTTCGGCGTCGAAGTCGCCGAGTGCCGCCAGCAGCGGCGCGTCCAGCTTGGGGTTCGAATAGCGCTGGCGGTTGAAGGGACCGGCCCCGGTGTCCTGGTCCTTGGTCAGCACCACCTGCCGCAGCAGCTCCGCGCTGTTGGTGGTGGCGTAGGTGGTCAGGAACAGGGCGAACTCCCGGTTGGTGGCGCGGGAGAAGAAGGTGGCGATGGGCAGCGTCTCCACCTTGGTCTCCACACCGATGCGCGAGAAGCCCTGGGCGACGGCCTGGAGCACCGCGACGTCCCCGGTGAAGAAGCCGCTCGGCCCGTGGATGGTCAGCCCGAAGCCGTCGGGATAGCCGGCCTCCGCCAGCAGACGCTTGGCGCGGGCGACGTCCACGGCGATGGGCGCGCGGTTGGGCAGCCGGTCCGGGGCGGGCGGCGGCGCGAACTGGTCGGCGGGCGTGCCCTGGCCGAGCAGCAACCGCTCCACGATGCCCTTGCGGTCGATGGCCAGCGACAGCGCTTGGCGCACCCGCACATCCTTCAGCGGATTGCGGTCCAGCGGCCGGCCGGCGCGGTCGGTGACGAAGGGTGCCTGGTCGCGGCTGGTGTCGGGGAACAGGTAGGCGCTGGTGGCGCTGGCGACGCTGAAGATGTCCACATTCTTGTCGGCGGTCAGATGGGCCACGTCCTGCACCGGCACGCCGTCGATCAGGTCGAGGTCGCCCGACAGCAGTCCGGCGACGCGCGCCCCGGCGTCGGGGATGAAGCGGGTGCGGATGCGGCTCCAGCCCGGCGTCCGGCCCCAGTAGGCGGGGTTGGGTTCCAGCTCGATCTGCTGGCCGACGGTGAAGCCGGCGTAGCGGAAGGCCCCGGTGCCGACGGCCAGCTTGCCCGAGGTGAAATCCGCCGTCTCGGCGCCCGCGTGGATCTTGCGCGACAGGATGTAGAGGTTCGTGAAGTCGCGGTCGAGGAAGGGGTTCGGCGTCTTGCTGCGGATGCGGAAGGTCCGCTCGTCGATCACCTCCACCGCCGCGACGTTACGCACGTAAGGCACGAAGGAGCCGGGGCTGTTCGGGACGTTGGGCACCCGCTCGATGGTGAAGGCGATGTCGTCCGGCGTCAGCGGCGTGCCGTCGTGGAAGCGGATTCCCGGACGCAGCTTGAACTCCCAGCTGGTCTCGTCCAACGCCCGCCAGGATTCGGCCAGCAGGGGGCGCAGCGTTCCCGTCGCGTCCTCCGTCACCAGCGGGTCGAAGATCTGCCGCAGCGTCTGGTTGTTGGTCGGCGACTGGTAGAAATGGGGGTCCAGCGAGTTCGGGGCCGAGATCGCCCCGATGGAGAGCGGGCGGGAGCGGGAGGATGCCGCGGAGTTGCTCTGGGCGAAGGCGGCGGTACGGGTGAAGGCGGCGGCGGGCACCAGCCCGGCCATCGCACCCAGGAAGGTACGGCGATCCATGAGTCTCTCCACGGCAGGGGTGACGGGATCACCGGCGGCGTCCAATCACCAATTTATTTCGCTAAATTATTTTTATTCATCCTATTTGCTTGTTGAGTTTGCGCAATTGTCCAAAATTGAACAGCGTTTGCGCTCCGATGAACATGCGCATGCAGGCGTCGGAGGCAGGAATCGCGGCGCGCCGGACAGGGCGGGCAGGCCCCGTTCCGACGCGCAACGCCCTTCCTCGTCGCCGCCCCTATCCCACCTCTACACCGGAACGATGTCGGCCCCGCTTTCGGTGAAGACCAGCCGTTGGCCGCTCTTCGCCAGAATCCCGGCGCCGAACAGGTCCCAGGTCGTGACGCCGCCGGCGCGGAACCGGCCGCGGAACTCCTCCTCCTTCGCCTCCTTCTCGCGCGAGACGCGGGCCACCTCGTCGAGGTCGGCCAGCGGGATCACCACCACGCCGTCGTCGTCGCCGATGATCAGGTCGCCGGGCTCGACCCGGATTCCCCCCACCTCGACCGCCTGGGCGAGCGGGCCGAGCCGCGCCTTGTCGCCGCGCGACCGCAGGCTGACTCCGCGCGCGAAGACCGGAAGGTCCAGCTTGCGCAGCTCCGCGGCGTCGCGGACGGCACCGTCGATCACCACGCCGCCCAGGCCGCGGGCGAGCGCCGCCGTGGCCATGGTGTCGCCGAAGGACGCGCCGTCGACGAAACCGCCGGCGGAATAGACGATGACGTCGCCGGGACGGGCGAAGGCGATGGCCGCATGGGCGGTCAGGTTGTCGCCCGGCTGCCCCTGCGCCGGAAAGGCCGGCCCCAGGATGCGGAAGCCGGGCCGCAGCGGCTTGATGGCGGAATCGAGCGCGCCGCGCCGGCCCTGCGCCTCGTGCGCGGTAGCGGCGGTCACCCCCTGGAAGGCCGCGATCTGGGCCGGGGTGGGGCGGGGAAAGTCGAAGTCGGGTCGCTTGGTATCGGGTCGGTTGCTCATGCTCGGTCGGTCCTTCTCAATCACGGGCTTCGGTCGCGGTATCGCCGAAGGGGTCCAGTTGGAAAAAGGCGGGGTCCGGACGCGCCGCCCCGCTCTCGATGCGGCGCACGGCGTCGCGCACCCGCCGGTTGGCCCAGGCGTCGACGCCGGTTTCCTCAGCGCGGGCGAGGACCGGACCGTAGATCTCCTCCACCTCGGTCCGCCGGCCCTTGAGGATGTCCTGCCCCATGGAGGGGCGCTGCCCGGCGGCCTTGCCGGAGACGGCGGAGGCCGTCAGCGCGCTCTCCACCTCGGCCAGCGCCGCGCGGTCGCCTTCCGCCGCGCGGGCGAACAGGGCGGGGGGCGTGCCGCCGATCCCTTCGAGCCGCAAGCCCACCCGCTCGCCGATCAGCACCGCCTCCCCAGCCAGCCGAATGCCAAAGCGGCGCAGCAGCGGGTCGCGGTCCATCGCGTCGATGGATAGGCCGGTCGCCGCGGACAGGCCGTTGCGCATGGCGTTGGCGGCCAGCTTCGACCAGCGCTCGCCGGTCAGGTTGCCGGTCACCGTCACCGAATCCACCTTGGCGATGAGGCCGCGCAGGGCCTCGATGCGCGGCGTCGTCTGCCCGTCGGGCTCGCCGATCCGGAAGACCGGAATGCCCGGACTGCCGCGCGACACCCGCCGCAGAATGCGTCCGGCACGGTCGAGTTCGACCCCGATGCGCGCGGCGATCAGCCCGACGACGCGGTCCCCGCCGACGACCTCCGCGATCACCGGCTCGTTCAGGCCGTTCTGGGCCGAGACGACGAAGCCGCCGGGGGCCAGCCGGGGGCGGAGCAGCTCCGCCACCCGCCGGGTGTCCCAGGACTTGACGGCGACGATGGCGACGTCGATGGGGCCGAGGTCGGTCAGCCGATCCTCCAACAGGATCGGGACGCGCACGGTCTCGTCCTCCTCCGGCCGCGCGCCGGTGATGGCGAGGCCGGAGCGGGTGACCGCCGCCACATGCTCCGCCCAGCCATCGACCAGCGTCACGTCCTCGCCCTCCGCGAACAGGCGGGCGCCGATGTAGCCGCCGACCGCGCCAGCCCCCAGCACGGCGATGCGCGGGCGGAGCGGAGCGGTGGCCCCCGATCCTGCCGGACGGTCGGTCACGCCCCGCCCTCCAGCCACAGGTTCTTCAGCGAGGAGAAGGCGGCGTCGGGCCGGTCCTCCAGCCCCTTGACCCGCCGGCTGTGCAGAGTGACGCGCTCCAGCTCGAACAGCGGGATGTTCGGCAGGTCGGTCATGGCGATGCGCTGCCAGGCGTGGAACGCCTCCGTCCGCTTGGCCGGATCGGATTCGCGCAGCGCCGTCTCGATCACCGCGTCCAGCTCGGGGTTGGAATACTGGGCGCCATTGGTGTTCGGCACGCCCGGCGCGATGGAGCTGGTGGCATAGAGCCGGTAGAGCCCCAGCGACGGGTCGATCATCGCCGAGAACTGCCCGGAGCGGGTGTCGTAGTCGTAGTTGGTGTAGACGCGCTTGTAATAGGTCGGCAGGTCGGCGGCCCGCAGCTTCAGGTCGATGCCGACCGCCTTCAGGTTCTGGCGCAGGAACTCCGCCGTGTTCTGCTGGGACTCGGTGTCGTTGGAATAGTCGTGCCACAGCGCGAAGCGGACGCCGTCGGCGCCGCGCCGGTAGCCCGCCTCGTCGAGCAGCCGCTCCGCCGCCACGGGGTCGAAGGGATAGCCGGCCACGTCCTTGGTGTAGGATTTCTGGTAATGCGGGATCGGGCCGGTCGCCGGGGTGCCGAAGCCGTACCACGCGGCCTCGATCAGCCCCTTGCGGTCGATGGCGTGGGCGATGGCGCGGCGGACCCGCATATCGCCGGCGATCTTGGATTTGACGTTGAACTCGAAGGTGAAGAAGGGCGACAGCCATTGATAGCCGGCGGTGGTCAGCGCCAGCTCCGGGTTGGCGCGCAGGCGGGCCGCGTCGGCCAGCGGGATCGGGTCGAAGGGGCCGTAGACCACCTCCCCGGTCTCGAAGGCCGCGGCGCGCGACGCCGCGTCGGGGATGATGCGGAAGATCAAGCGGTCCACATGGGGCTTGCCGGCGTCCCAGTAGGTGGGATTGCGCTCGAAGGCGATGTACTCGCCGCGCTTCCACTCCACGAAGCGGAAGGGACCGGTGCCGACCGGGTTGATGTTGCGCGGGTTGGTCCGGGGGTCGGTGTTCTCGTAGAGGTGGGCGGGAAGCACCTGCGATTCCGCGGCGGACAGCGCGTTCAGGATGATCGCCGACGGGCGGGACAGGCGCAGGACCGCCGTCGCGGCGTCCGGCGTCTCCACCGCCGTCACGTCGCCGAAGGTGGTGCGGCCGCGCGGGTGGTGCTTCTTCCACAGCTCCAGCACGCTGTAGGCCACGTCCCGGGAGGTGAAGGGCGTGCCGTCGTGCCAGGTGACGCCCTTGCGCAGGTGGAAGGTGATCGACAGCTTGTCGGGCGACACCTCGAACCGCTCCGCCAGGGCGGGGATCGGGTTCATCTGCGAATCGTAGCTCAGCAGCCCGTCGTAGATGTTGGACGACACCACGTTGACGCTGAAGTGGTTGTTGACGGTGTTGGTGAGGATCGGGGGTTCCGGGTTGATGACCGCGATCAGCGTCCCCCCTTTAAAATGTCTCTTATACACATCTCCGAGCCCACGAGACTATAAC
>NZ_JAUQTX010000296.1:0-7276 GCF_059803775.1 Azospirillum sp. UFLA03-27
GCGTATAATCGTCGGCAGCGTCAGATGTGTATAAGAGACAGGGCTACGACCCGTCGATCAAGATGGAGCGGACGCAGACCATCATGCAGGGCGCCAGCCATTGCGACTTCCGCTACCGCGTCGACAAGCCGGAAGGCTGACGAGAAAGCCCGAAACGACGACGGCCCGGCGTGCGGAACGCCGGGCCGTCGTCGTTTCGGGCAATACCGCTGTTCGTCAGGCCGCTGCCGTCGCCACCGGCTGAAGCCCGCGGGTCAACTGGGCGAAGGCGTCACGGAAGCGCGGCAGGGCGACGTCACTTTCGGCGAAGCGGACATGGATCGCCGTCTTGTCGATGGCCCGCACCTCGAAGGCGACGGTCAGGCCGAAGCGGTCGAGCCGCAGAGTGCCACGGTCGCCCACGCCAAGACCGCCGATCCCGCTCAGCATGGCGCCGCCGTTCGACAGGTCGGTCAGTGTGCCGGACTGATCGCGCCCCTGCACCACGACGCCGCAGGCCTCGTTCACCCGGTAGCGCGGGCTGCGGCGGCGGTCAGCGTCGCTGGTGGAGGTGCGGACGACACGCACCAGCACGCGGCGCAGCTCGTCGATGCTCGTCGCCACCTCGTCCGAGCCGGCCCGCACGCCCGAGGCCTGCGAACCGGTCTGGTCGGCGTCGCTGGAGACGGCGGCGATGCGCACCGACACCTCCTGCGCGGCGTTGGAGGTCTCCACCACGTTGCGGCTGATTTCCTGGGTGGCGGCGGCCTGCTCCTCCATCGCGGCGGCGATGGCGCTGGAGATCTGGTCGATCTCGCCGATGGTGTCGCCGATTTCCGCCACGGCCCCCACGGCGGTGCTGGTCACCCCCTGGATTTCCGCGATCAGACGGGTGATCTCCTCGGTGGAGCGGGCGGTCTGGTTGGCGAGGTTCTTCACCTCCTGGGCCACCACGGCGAAGCCCTTGCCGGCCTCACCCGCACGCGCCGCCTCGATGGTGGCGTTGAGCGCCAGCAGGTTGGTCTGGCTGGCGATGTCGGTGATCAGCTTGACCACCTCGTCGATGCGGCCGACCGCCTCGGACAGCGACTGGATGGTGCCCTGGGTGCGCTGGCCGTTCTCCACGGCGCGGCGGGTGACCGCGCTGGAATGGGCGATCTGCGCGGAGATTTCGCGGATCGAGGCCGCCAGCTCCTCCGTCGCCGCCGCCACGGTCTGGGCGTTGGCCAGCGCTTCCTCCGCAGCCGCGGCGACGTTCTGCGCGTTGATGCTGACCCGCTCGGCGGAGGTCGCCATGGCGTCGGCGTCCTGGGCCATGCCGCCGGTGCGCAGGGCCACCTGCTCCACCGCATGGCTGGCCTCGCGCTCCACCGTCTCTGCCATGGACTGGAGAGCGGTGATGCGCTCCTCCTCCGCCTGGCGCTGGCGCTCGGCGCGCTCTTGGGTCGAATAGTTCAGCTTCGCCTTCACGGCACGGATTTGGGATCGGATGCGGGCGAACTCCGCCACGCCGGAGCTGGGGACGTTGGTCATCAGGTCGCCGCGGGCGATGGCGTCGAGATGGGTTTCCACCAGCCCGAGCGGGCGCCGCACCGTGCCCAGAACGCTGAGCGTCCCGACGCCGGCCACCAGCAGGCCGAACAGCATCAGCCCGGCGAAAACCTCGACGCTGTCGCTGCCGGTCAGGCTCAGCCAGCCGAGGACCATGACGGTCAGCAACAGAAGACCGGTGGTTGCCACGATGCGCCCGGCGATGCTCGACGCCAAGTCACCCAGCCTGACGCCGAAACCGCGGCGGACGATCTGGCCGTCCAGCAGGCCATACTGCTGGCCGCGCCCGGCGCGGATCTCCGCGTAGATGCGCTCCGCCTCCGCCACCGCTTCCCGGCTCGGCTTGGACCGGATGGAGATGTACTCCGTCACCACGCCCTTCTCGGTGATCGGGGTGACGTTCGCCTTGACCCAATAATGGTCGCCGCTTTTGGACCGGTTCTTGACCAGCCCTTCCCACGGCCTGCCGTCCTTGATGGTTTCCCACAGGTTGGCGAAGGCCGCCGGTGGCATGTCCGGATGGCGCACAAGATTATGAGGCGAGCCGAGTAATTCCGTTTCTGAGAAACCGCTAATATCAACAAATGCTTTATTGACGAACGTGATCTTGCCGCGGGTGTCGGTCCGTGACACAAGCAGCATGTCGTCGGACATTTCGATTTCGCGGTTCGTAACCGGTCCATTGTCGCGCATAAGCCAGCACCCCGTCGCGGAGAACACGCACAAACACTACTTAAGTGCTACTTCTACTGTATTAATGGCTGAAAAACATCACCATATTGTCGCACCATCTTAGCCCGCCGCCAGCCTCGCTTGAGCCGCATCCCACCCCCTAGTGCCTTGCAAGCGCTGGAAAATCAGCGATTTATCTTGTATTTTATGCGTATTCGCAGCGCTGCTTTTCCCTATTGTGGATTCTACGGAGTCCGCCCCGATCCGGAGCGGAGGCGTGGTCCGGCCCCTGATCCCGCGGGTTGCGGCGCGGGGACGGGGACGGCACCATCCTCCGTGCGCACCGTTGGAACGGGCACCCACCTCAAACCGCGACAGGACAGCCACGATGACCGACACCGCCAAGCCCGTCCGCCTTCTCGGCCTTTCCGGCAGCATCCGCCGTCACTCCCACTGCACCGCGGTGCTGAGCACGATCGCCGACTCGCTGGGCGAAAAGGCGGGCAGCAAGGCGGAGATGGCGCTGTTCCCCCTGAACGACATCCCGCTTTACGATCCCGATCTGGACGCGGAGAACACCCCCGCCGCGGCCACCGCGCTCCGCGACGCCATCGCCGCGGCCGACGGTCTGGTCATCATCTCCCCGGAATACAATTACGGCATGTCGGGCGTGCTGAAGAACGCGTTGGACTGGGCGTCGCGCCCGGCCATGAAGTCGCCGGTGCGGGGCAAGCCGATCCTCATCATGACCGCCTCCCCCGCCTTCACCGGCGGCGTGCGCGCCCAGCACGAGATGCGCGAGACACTGTCCGGCATGATGGGTCGGGTCATCGCCCGCCCGCAGGTGGTCATCGGCACGGTTCACGAGAAGATCAAGGACGGCCGGCTGACCGACCAAGCCGCGCTGGACTTCGCGTTGGCCGCCATCGACGACCTTCTGGCGGAAATCGCCCTGCTGCGCGGGATCAAAGGCGCCTGAGTCCCAGGCAGGGCAGCCGCGCAAAGACCGATGGGGCTGGCCGAAGCGTGCCGATATTAGTATATCAGCACGCTTCTTCCACGGTCCCCTGTGTCGATCATGCCCCTGAGCCTCCATCTCCTGCCGCTCGCCGCCACCGTCGCCCTGCTCGTGTCGCGGCGTGTCAGCATGCTGACCGCCGGGACCGCGGGCATGGCGCTGGCCGCCGGGGTGCTCATGGCGGCCCTGATGGTGGCGCAGCCGAGCGGTGCCACCGCTCCGGATTGGCTGGCCCAACTGCCCAGCCTGCTCCCCGCCGTGGCGCTGAAGGCCGGCGAGGGAGCGTGGCTGGCGTGGCACGCCATGTCGATCATCGCGGCGGGCCTGCTGTTCCACCGCGCTTTCGAGGCCCGCGCCGTCAAGGCCGAGGCGCAGGTCGAGGCGAAGACACCGACCGAGCGCCGCCGCGCCGTCTTCGTCGCCTGCCTGCTCGCCGGTCCTTTCGCCGAATCGGTGACGGGGTTCGGCGTCGGGCTGGTGGTGGCGCTCGCCATGCTGCGCCCGCTGAATCTGCCGCCGGCCCACGCCGCGGCGTTGGGCCTGTTCAGCCAGATGCTCGCCCCCTGGGGTGCGCTGGGCGTCGGCACGCGGGTCGGGGCGGAGCTGATCGGCGTGTCCTTCACCGAGCTGGGGACGGCCAGCGCCGCTCTGATGGTGGTCGTGCTGCCCAGCCTGCTGCTGGTGTTCTGGCGGCTGATCCACGGCGCCGGGCTGACCTCCACCCCGGGCGACCGGGCCAGGGACCTCGTCCTGATGCTGGCGCTGGCCGGGCTGCTCTGGCTGACCAACCGCTTCGTGGCGCCGGAGCTGGGCGGCGGGCTGGCGACGGCGGTGCTTCTGCTGGCGGTGGAGGCGCGGCGGCTGCCGCGCGACGCCGCCGGCCTGTCGCGGCTGCTGGCCCTGCTGTGGCCCTATGTGGTTCTGGTCGGCGGGCTGATGGCGACACGGTTGGTGCCGCCGCTGTCGGGCTGGACGGCGGACTTGCTGGTGCTCGACCCGTTCGGCGGGCTGGCGCCGATGCCCCTGCTGCGCCACCCCTCGACATGGCTGGTCGCCATCGCCCTGGTCATGCTGGCGAGCCTGCCGCGCGGGCGCGCCCTGGCTGTGGCCGGTCCCGCCCTGCGCGCGGCGCTGGTGCCGATGGCGGCGACCCTGGTCTTCGTGGAACTGGCCGCCTTCATGGCCGCCTCCGGCGGGGCGGCGGCCTTCGGGCAGGCGTGGCAGGCGGTGGCGGGCTCCGCCGCCGTCCTGGCCGTGCCGGTGCTGGGGGCGGCGACGGGGATGCTGACCGGTTCCAACACAGCGTCGAACGCCCTGATGATGCACATCCAGGTCAATCTGGCGTCGGGCAGCGGCCTGCCGCTGATCGCCGCCGCCGCCATCCAGGTGGTGGCCGGCAGCGTCTGCACGCTGCTGACTCCGGGCCGGATCGTTCTGGCCTCCAGCCTTCTGGGGCTGACCAAGGCGGAGTCCGCGATCTACCGGCTGGCGCTGCCCATCGGCGTCGCCTCCACGGCCTCGCTGCTCGCCGTCGTCATCGCCTGGGTCTGGCTGGTGTAGGGATCAGTCCTGGGGTTCCGGCTCCGCCGCGCGGTCGGGGAACAGCTCCTCCACCCGCACGCCGGACTCCCGGCAGATGCGGGCCAGCCGGTCGGAGGGCAGGACGTCCGTGACGAAGGTGTGGACCTGCGAGATGTGGCCGATGCGCACCGGGGCGGTGCGCTCCAGCTTGCCGCGGTCGGCGACCAGGATGACGTGGCGGGCGTTCGCCATGATCGCCTGCGACACCCTCACCTCGCGGTAATCGAAGTCGAGCAGCGCCCCGCTCTCGTCGATGGCCGAGGCGCCGATCACCGCGAAGTCGGCCATGAACTGGTTGAAGAAGTCGATGGCGGCCTCGCCGACGATGCCGCCGTCCGACCGACGCACCACGCCGCCGGCCACGATCACCTCGATGTGCGGCTCGGGGCGCAGCAGGTTGGCGACGTTGATGTTGTTGGTGATGACCACCAACCCGCTGCGCCCCTGAAGGGCGCGGGCCACCTCCTCCGTCGTCGTGCCGATGTTGATGAAGAGGGAGGAGCTGTCGGGCACCAGCTCCGCGGCGCGGCGGCCGATGGCGCGCTTCTCGTCCTGGGCGATCAGCCGCCGCGCCTCGTAGCCGAGATTCTCGACACCCGATCCGGCGACCGCGCCGCCGTGGACCCGCTGGAGCAGGCGGCGGTCGCACAGCTCGTTCAGGTCCTTGCGGATGGTCTGCGGCGTGACGTTGAAGCGGGCGGCCAGATCGTCGACCAGCACGCGCCCCTGCGTGCGGGCGAGCGCCAGGATGTCGGTCTGCCGGGGTGTCATGATGTCCATAGCGGCATTCAAACCGACCGCCGCTTCGCCCGCAAGTTCATTCGAAAGCAGTACAGCGCGCCCCGCCGCTGCGCTCAGAGCCTCTGCCCGTCGGACCCGAAGAGATGCGCGGTTTCACTCCGCAGGTTCAAGCGCAACCGCTCGCCCGTCGCCACCGGCCGGTCGCCGTCGAGGCGGACTAGAAGCCTTTGCCCGTCTTCCAGCGCGGCGTGGCAATGCGTCTCGCCGCCCAGCCGTTCCGCGGCCAGGATGGTGGCGACCAGCCCGACCCCGCCATCGACCAAACCGACATGCTCCGGCCGGACGCCGAGCGTCAGGGGCGTGCCCGCCGCCGGCGCTGAAGCATCCACGGCGATATCCAGCGGCACCCCGCCGGGAAGCCACACCCGCACCGACCCGTCCGCCTGCCCCTCCGAGACCACATCCAGGAAGTTCATGGCCGGCGAGCCGATGAAGCCGGCGACGAAGCGGTTGCGCGGGCGGTGGTACAGCTCCAGCGGCGTGCCGGCCTGCTCCACCCGCCCGGCGTTCAGCACGACGATGCGGTCGGCCAGGGTCATTGCCTCCACCTGATCGTGGGTCACGTAGATCATGGTAGCGCGCAAGTCGGCCTTCAGCTTGGCGATCTCCAGGCGCATCTGGACGCGCAGGCCGGCGTCGAGGTTGGACAGCGGCTCGTCGAACAGGAAGACCTGCGGCTCGCGCACGATGGCCCGCCCGATGGCGACGCGCTGGCGCTGCCCGCCGGACAGGTCGCGCGGCTTGCGGTCGAGCAGATCCTCGATCTGCAGCAGCCGCGCGGCGGCGCGCACCCGCTCCACGATGGTCCCCTTGTCGGTCCGTGACAGCGTCAGGCCGAAGGCCATGTTGTCGTAGGCCGTCATGTGGGGGTAGAGCGCGTAGGACTGGAAGACCATGGCGATGCCGCGCGCTGCCGGAGGCCGGTCGTTCACCCGCTGCCCACCGATGGACAGGTCCCCGGCGCTCGGCTCCTCCAGCCCGGCGATCAGGCGCAGCAGAGTGGACTTGCCGCAGCCGGACGGCCCGACGAAGGCGACGAACTCACCGTCCGCGACCTCCAGGTCGACGCCGTGGATGACCTCGATCCGCCCGAAGCTCTTGCGCACCCCGCGCAGCGTGACGCCCGCCATCGCCCTACCCCTTCACAGCGCCGGCGGTCAGGCCGGAGACGATCCGCCGCTGGAACAGCAGCACCAGCCCGATCAGCGGCACTGTCACCACCACCGACGCCGCCATGATCCGGCCCCAGGGCAGCTCGTACTGGCTGGCCCCCGACATCAGCGCGATCGCCACCGGCACGGTGCGCGCGTCGTCGGTCAGGGTGAAGGTCAGGGCGAACAGGAACTCGTTCCAGGCGGCGATGAAGGCGAGCAGCCCGGTCGCCGCCAGCGCCGGCCCCATCAGCGGCAGGAACACCCGCGTCACGATCAGGAAGGGGCCGGCGCCGTCCACCATGGCAGCCTCCTCCAGCTCCTTCGGCAGCTCGCGCATGAAGGTGGTCAACACCCAGACGGTAAAGGGCAGCGTGAAGATCAGGTAGGACAACACCAGCGAGCCGATCCGGTTGTAGAGGCCGAGCCAGCGCACCAGCTCGAACAGGCCCGACAGAACGGCGACCTGCGGGAACATCGACACGCCCAGCACCACCTGTCTCTTATACACATCTCCGAGCCC
>NZ_JAUQTX010000297.1:0-7146 GCF_059803775.1 Azospirillum sp. UFLA03-27
GTTATAGTCTCGTGGGCTCGGAGATGTGTATAAGAGACAGGCCGTCGCTCTGTCCGTCACCACGGCGGGAGCGGTCCTCGACCCCGCGCTCGCCGCGCCGCGCGCCGCCGCCCTGTCCACCCAGGACCAAGCGCTGGTGGCCCAGGCGGAAAGCTATCTGAACGGCATCGGCACGCTGCAATCGAAGTTCGTGCAGGTCGCTCCGAACGGGCACCAGACCGCCGGCACCTTCTACCTGGCGCGTCCCGGCCGGATGCGGCTGGAGTACGACCCACCGGTGAAGGACTTCGTCGTCGCCGACGGCGCCTTCATCTTCTATTGGGACGGGGAGATGCGGCAGCAGTCCAGCGCTCCCATCGGCAGCACGCTGGCCGACTTCATCCTGCGCAAGAACATCCGGCTGTCCGGCGACGTGACGGTGACCGGCGTCTTTCAGGCGCCGGGGCTGGTGGAGATCAGCCTGACCGAGACCAAGGACCCCGGCAAGGGCACCCTGACGCTGGTCTTCGAGGATCGGCCCTTCCAGCTCCGCAAATGGCGGGTGCTGGACGCCCAGGGGCTGACGACCGAGGTGGCGCTGATGAACCCGCGCGAGGGCATGCAGTTCGACTCGAAGCTCTTCTACTTCATCGAACCCAGCAAGGGCGACTACGGCCGCAGCAACTGACCCGCCCCAAAGAATTCGCACGGATTTCGCGCGAATCCCGCCGCCGCGACAACCCGCCGCCGCAACGAAGTCCTCCTGATCCTGTTGCCGTGCTGTATAGGGCGCGCTCACCCGCGTCCGGTGCACTCGAACGGATGAGGGGAGACGAGACATGGCAACGGAGGCGATGTACGAGGCCAGGCGGGTCCAGGGCATGAACGATCTGCTGGCGCGCAACTGGTGGGCGCTGGCGTTGCGCGGGACCGCGGCGGTGATGCTCGGCCTGCTGGCTTTCCTTCTGCCGGGGGCGACGGTCGCCACCCTGGCGGTTCTGCTCGCGGCCTACCTGCTGATGGACGGGTTGTTCGCCATCGTCGGCGGCGTCCGCGCCGCCCAGGCGCAGGAGCGCAGTCTGCCCTTCCTCCTTGACGGCGTGGTCAGTCTGGTGGCGGGCGCCGTAGCCCTGCTGTGGCCGGAGGCGAGCCTGTTCGCGCTGATCTTCGTGATCGCCGCCTGGTCGGTCATCACCGGCTTCGCCAAGATCATGACGGCGTGGCGCATGCACCGCACCCACGGCAAATGGGCCTGGGGCGTGGCTGGCGCCCTGTCGGTTCTGTTCGGCTTCGGCATGTGGGTCTTGCCGTCGCTGGGTCTGCTGGCCGTGGCGCTGGGCGTCGGCAGCTACCTGATCGCCTATGGCGCGCTGGCCATCATCACCGCCGTCCGCCTGCGCCGCTGCCTGCACGACCGGAATCATCATTCCAATCACGGCAACGCCGTGGCGGCGGAATAAACGCTCAGCGGACCCAAGCCTATCGACCGGGGGCGATGCGGCGGTAGCCGATCGCCTCCGCGATGTGCGGGCGGCGCACGCCGCCCCCGCCCTCCAGATCGGCCAGCGTGCGGGCGACGCGCATGACGCGGTGATAGCCGCGGGCCGACAGCTTCAGCCGCTCCGCGGCCTCGGTCAGCAGGGCGCGGCCCGGCTGGTCGGGGGCGGCGGCCTTTTCCAGCAGTTCGCCGTCCGCTTCGGCGTTGGTGCGCACCGCCCGGCCCTCGGGAAAGGGGCCGAAGCCGGCGTAGCGCTCCGCCTGGATGGCGCGGGCCACCGCCACGCGGGCGGCCACCTCGGCGCTGCCCTCGGCGGGCGGCGGCAGGCTGAGGTCGGCGGGGCTGACGGCGGGCACGTCGATGTGTGTGAATTCCAGTCAAAAATCAGACTGAAAGCCGCACATAGCCATGATTCTCATTCAACTAAGCATCAGACCAAAGCAGCAAACTTCCGGACTGAATTTGTATCTTCAGCTTATCGCCGGACTGCTTTCTAGCTGGTTTGTTCGCTTACCACCCAAACCCCGAGAGCCCGTGTTCTCAGTAGGCGACACTCATGAGTGTGCCGAACGGGTGCATTTCATCGTCGCGCTGATGATCACGCTGGGAGTCGTGAAATGATCCCTTGGAACAGTCCACTTCCCGATCCGGCGATTCTGTCCCGCCATCTCGGTCCGATCGGCTCCGACCTAGCCTTGGTTCTGGCGTTCAAGTTGTGGTTGTACGAGTGGGAGCGGTGTCCGTCGCCGGATCCAAGCCTCATCCGCATCCGATTGATCGAGCGAGGCCACTCCCGCGACCAGGAATATCTGCTCGACCTGTTGGAATGGCGCCCCGTCCGCTCGCGATGGGCCACCATTCGCGATGCCACTCGGCAAACCCGTCAGGAGGCCTTCGCGCTGGGAAAACCGTATTTCCTAATGACGGAGTCTGCGGTCCCTCCGGTCCTGCGAGCCAATTTGACCCGCCTGTTGACATTCCGGGGAAAGCCCCCAACGCGTGCGGTGGAACGGGCGATCTGTCTGGAGTGTCCGCCGGGTGAGCCGGTATCGCTCGGGATCCTGATCGCGCGAGCGGTGCGTCTCGGCATTGACGCAGCGACTGCGGAAGCAGCGATTATGTGGCTGGTGTCACGAGGCAGCCTCAGCGGCAATTTGAAACAGCCTCTTGGTCGAGGCGTTCTTCTTCGTCGTCTATGGGATTATGGTTCGGTTTCAGCGATCCGGTCTTCGCCAGAATGGCAACGGCGAGTTCTTCCGCCGTGGCATCTGTGTTCGTGACTTTAGCAAAGAGCAGGTGCTTCGGCATTTTTTCACGGCTTTTGCCGGTCTGTGTTCGCTTGCCCCACAAATCACGACGACGACGGATCAACTCGGCGACTTTGCCAAAGTCTTCATCAGAAATGCGATCGTGATCGGGATAAGCCACGAGCATCAACCCTTGCCAGTCGTTGGGATGATCAGGACGTGGCTCCACGCCGATCACGGTGATCCATTGCCCGTTCACCGTGAACTCGGCGGCGAGGAGCATGCGTGTCACTTTGTCAGCGATCTTGTGCCACCATCCGCCATTCGGGTGGGCCGGAACGCATCCAAAAGTGAAGCCGTAGGCAGTCCGATCGTCGCCTGGAAGCACCACACTGGACAAGTTGGCCACACCAGGTTTGCGTGCCAATTTCACCAGCATCTCACAAAACAGTTCAACTTCTGGCTGTGTAAGAGGGGTCACCTGATCCACCGTGGTATTGACACGGGCTCTGCGGGTATTGCCCTTGTCGGACGATAATGGCCCGGTTGCGACCTCGTCCGGCGCCAGAGCGTCGCCGGGGACATGGACGGCCGGGGCGGTCTTTGCCGGGCGTTCGACCGTCTCTATCCGCACCGGTAGGGTCTCCAGAGCCTGGAAACGTGGCCGTGCCAGTGGAAGGTCGATCTCTACCGGGGGTAGATATCGGTTGGGGTGGCGTTCATTCACCACCTGCCGCGGGCCAACGTGCCCCGCAATCGCATGCACATATGGACGTCCCTGTTCATCAAACTCCTCTGGGGCCATGGTGACTTCTTCTTCAACGATTAATTCGTCGAAGGGGAGTGGACCAGTGCAGTATTCCAGGCGAAGCATGAGAATGCGTTCGACCTTCGTTCCATCGGCAAGACAGCTCTCGAATTTGTAGCCCTCTCCGGTCAGTGTCGTTGTGCCATGGAACGGAAAAGCTGCTCGGAGAGAAGGGCGGCGGCGCGCCGCCGTCGCCGTCAGAACCTCTGCAAAGGGTAGGTTGTATGCACCGCGTTCGGGTGACCCTTCCTTTGCCGCGAAAAACCGGGCGAGGAGTGGATAGTCGTTCTCGGTGAATCCGGGACGTGGCGCGAGGCGGAACACACGTGGAGCTTCAGGCCGTGTGCGTGTGAGATCGCACAATGTCTCGGGGGCGCGGAGAAACGCACCATTCAAGAGCGCTTGGGCAAGGGCCGTTGACGACCCGATATAAAATTGGGCAAGCGTCATGGTTGGGACGATCACCGCGAACGGGTCGCGGCCGACCTTTACTCCGACAAACCGCACATCATCGCTGTACAGGCGATAAACATCTTCTGGAATTATGTACGGCCTCTTCTTATTGGGTAAAACTCCCTCGTAGCCGTTGAATTCATGAACACTGGAGCCGTCGATCGTCACTGTGACTTCGTACGTTTTGAAACCGGTGTGATCTTTCGAAATCATTTGTCCATTGTACCAAAAGCTGCCGATGATCAAGAGAGGCAGCCATCCTGCGGCGGCTTGGGCCCTGCGGGGCGGGCTGTAATTTCCACTGACGCCGACAAACAGGCACTCCACCAGTGGGTCGAAAGGGTCGGTGCCGTTGCGCTGGGGGCCGTTGATCCAGCGAAGCTGCCAAGGGCCGCCAGATGGGAATGTCTGAAAAAAGAGATCGTTCAAGCCGTCGTCAGCGCGCTCCGAGTCGTGGCTCATCATCGCCCCTTCGCCTCTGTGAAGAGAACAGGCTGACGCTTTTGCAGGATCACTGCAATTGATTGTATTCAGGTATTGAAGCAGAGGCATGCAAATGCCAAAAACTTTGTGTTTCGCTTCCGTACTGTTCGTTGATTCCCTTGGTGTCGCGTAGTTGCTCCATCAAGGATGTTTGCTAACGTTTCGATTGCCGAACAGCCCTGACAAACTGCAAACATAGCATCAGTTTACCGCATCGATGAGCATTGCGACCGCGAATCGGGAGCATGTTAAGGCTCCCGTGAATGGGAATCGAATAAGCGTAAAGCGCTCTCGCAATAGGCTATCGATAAGTCTAGTAAAATCCCTTCTATGCATGTGCAGGGCGATTCGCAATGCGGTAGAATGCTTACCAAGATATGATCGGAGGGTGAAGGATGCGGCGGCGGATCATAAAGCCCAACACACGCAGCTTCACGGGACGCCACGTGCTGCCCGACGGCAGCGGCGACGTCCGCTTCGAATCGGGGCTGGAGCGCGACTTTCTGACGCTGCTCGGCGCCCGCGACGACGTCCTGGAGATCCTGGAACAGCCTGTCACCTTGACCCTGGCCGGCCCGGACGGCAAGCTGCGCCGCTACACCCCCGACTTCAAGGTCACCTACCGCGACCGCGTCGTCATCTACGAGGTCAAGTACCGGGACCAGCTCCGCAAGCGGTGGCCCAACGATCGCGACAAGTACCGCCAGGCGCGCGCTTGGGCGCAGGCCAACGGCATGCGGTTCCGCATCGTCACCGAACTCACCATCCGCACCGTGCGGTTCGAGAACGCCCGCTTCCTCGCGGCATACCGGGACGTCACACCCGATCCCGCCCTTGCCGGGACAATCCTGGCCGCCCTGGCGGGCGGACCGCGCACGGTGCTCGACCTCGTGCGCACGCTGTGTCCCGACCGCGCCGACCGCGCCGGCTTCTACACGGCCTTCTGGCCGATGTTGGCCAACCGCACGCTTCGCGCCGACCCGTGCGCGCCGATCGGCATGGACCTGGTCGTGGAGGCGGCGCCGTGACCGGGGACGATCTGCCAGCCCCGCTCACCTTCCGGCTCGAGCCCGGCACGGAGGTCGATCTCGGTGGACGGGCCGGGGTCGTCGTCTCGGTCGTCTCCCTGGACAGCGTCCTGGTCGAGGATACGGCCACCGGCGAGCGGCGGGTGCGTCCGACGGCCGGCCTGACGCCGTGGCGGGGGGCGACCGCAGCGCAGCGGCGGGCGATCCCCGATCTGGCGGAGTTCACCGAGCCGCAGCTGGAGGTCGGGCGCCGGCGGCAGGACGAGATTGACGCCCTGCTGGCGCTGCGGCGGCGGTCCAAGCAGGACGTTCGCGCGGCGGCCGAGCGCCTCGACCTCAGCGTCTCGACGCTGTACGGGCTGATGCACCGGTACGAGTCCGAGGGGTCCCTCACCTGCCTCATCCCGCACGCCTACCGCAAACGGCGCCGGTGCAAGCGCATCGCCCCCGCGGCGGAGCAGGTCATCACGGCGGTGATCGAGGAGGTCTATTTGCCGACCCCGGGCGCGCGGCCGGTCGACGTCATCGTCGAAGCCCAGCGGCGCCTTCGCCGCGCCAACCTCGGCGCCGTGGCGCCGAACACGATCCGCGAGCGAATCCGGGAACTCGACCCGAAGGAGGTCGACCGGGCGCGCTACGGCGGCATGGCGGCCGAGCGCCGGCACCATCAGACCTACGGGACGCACGACCCGGCGCGGTGGCCGCTGCAGCGCCTTCAGATCGACCACACGGTGGCGGACTTCTTCGTCGTCAGCCCCGAGGACGGCGATGCGGTCACCCGCCCGGTCCTGACGCTGGCCATCGACGAGTACAGCCGGGTGGTCAAGGGCTTCTACCTGTCGATCCACCGTCCGTCGACCCTGTCGGTGGCCATGGCGCTGACCCACGGCATTCTGGACAAGACCGAGTTCTGCCGCCGCCACAAACTCGAGTCGCCGTACCCGGTGTGGGGCATCGACGAGGCGATCCTCACCGACAACGCCGCCGAGTTCGACAGCCGCGGTCTGCAGCTCGGCTGCCGGCAGTGGCGCATTCGCGGCGAGTTCCGTCCGCTTGGCCAGCCTTATTTCGGCGGCCGCATCGAGCGCCTGATCGGCACGATGATGGCCGACGTCCGCCTCATCCCCGGCTACACCTTCAACAGCGTGGCGGAGCGGGGCAAGGACTACGATGGGCGCGCCGGCGCGGCGCTGACGCTGGAGGAAGCGGAAGAGCGGATCGCCGTGATGATCGTCGACCGCTACCACCGCGAAAAGCATTCGGCGATCGGAACTACCCCGTTGAAGGCGTACGAGCACGGCTTTCTCGGCAGCGACCGGATCCCGGGCCGCGGTCTTCCCCGGATGCCGGCGGACCCTGGGCGGCTGCTCAAGGACTTCCTGCCGGTGGAGTACCGTACGGTCCAGAGCTACGGCATCCGGCTGAACCGGCTGACCTACCAGAGCGATCTGCTGCGGCTGTTCGCCAGCCGGAAGGACGGGCGCAAGTACGTGGTGCGGTACGACCCCCGCAACGTGAGCGTCGTCTACTTCTACGACCCGGAGACGCAGGAATACCACGATGTGCCGCAACGGGACCGGCACCGGCCGCCGGTCGCCCTGTGGGAGATCTGTCTCTTATACACATCTGACGCTGCCGACGATTATACGC
>NZ_JAUQTX010000298.1:0-7177 GCF_059803775.1 Azospirillum sp. UFLA03-27
GATGTGTATAAGAGACAGCTCGCAGGGGAGGGAGTTTTGTCCCCTCCCCTGCGAGAGCGGAGGAGGGTTAGGGAGGGGGCAAGCAACGCCCGCTCACGCCACGAGGCGCGGCTTGTCGGAGAGGTTCGGGCGGAACGCGCGGGCGTCGTACTGGTAGACCCAGTTGGCCTGGATGCCGGTGGCCTGCGGGTTGAACAGGCCGCGCAGCCAGTACATGAAGTCGCGCTTCGCCTGCGCCAGCGGGGAGGGCAGGTGGTAGGTCCGCCCGCGCTCCCGCGCCTCCAGCTGGACGCGGCTGGTGCGGGGAAGCCGCTCCGCCTCGTAGTCGCGCAGCGCCGAGGCCACGTCGCTCCCGTGCCCCTTCAGGGATTCGGCCAGCACATGGGCGTCCTCGATCGCCATGGCGGCGCCCTGCGAGAGGAAGGGCAGCATGGGGTGCGCGGCGTCGCCCATCAGCGTGATGCGGCCCTTCGACCAGCTCGTCATCGGGTCGCGGTCGAACAGGCCCCATTTGTAGACCTGGTCCACCTTGCTGAAGAGCGTCTCCACGTTGCGGTGCCAGCCGCGGAAGGCGCCGAGCATCTCCTCCTTGCTGCTGGGGGCGTTCCAGGACTCCTCGACCCACTCCTTGGTCTCGGCGACCGCCACGATGTTCACGGCCGTGCCGCCGCGCACGTAGTAGGTCACGACGTGGCTGTGCGGCCCGAACCAGAAGGAGGCGTCGGGGCTGACGTAATCCACCACCCCGCCGGTCGGCACCACGGCGCGGTAGCACATGTGGCCGGTGAAGCGCGGCGCCTCCGGCCCGAACAGGGCGGAGCGCACGACGGAGCGCACGCCGTCGGCGCCGACGATCAGGTCGGCCTCATACTCGCTGCCGTCGCTGAAGCTGGCGACCGCCGTGTTCTTGTCCTGGCGCACGCCGGTGCAGCCCACCCCGAAGTTGGCGACGCTCTCCGGGACCAGCGAGGCCAGGATGGCGTGCAGGTCGGCGCGGTGGATGTGGATGAAGGGCGCGTCGTAGAGCACCGGGCAGGTCTCGATCAGCGGCGTGCGGAAGGTCTCCCGCCCGCTGCGCCAGTTGCGCCCGACCAGCGATTGCGGCAGGAAGCCGGCGGCCAGCATCTTGTCGAGCAGACCCAGCGACTTGATGACCTTCACCGCGTTCGGCGTCATCTGGATGCCGGCGCCGATCTCGCCGAAGCCCGGCGCCCGCTCGAACAGGCGGACCTCGAAGCCGCGCTGGAGCAGGCTGCCGGCCAGCGCGACGCCGCCGATGCCGCCGCCGACGATGCCAATTCGCATGTTGGTTCGCACTCTTGCCTCCTGAAGGACGGCGACCGAGAATTGTTCGGTCGTTCGTTTAATTATTCGTGACACGGCCTTTCGCCGTGTGGCGGCCTCAGCCGCCCAGATAGGCGCGCAGCAGGTCGGGGTCGCCGCGCAGCTCCGCCGAGGGGCGGCTGGCGGTGATGCGGCCCGTCTTGACCACATAGGCCCGGCTGGCGACGCCCAGCGCGTTGTGGATGTTCTGCTCGACCAGCAGCACGGTGACGCCGTGGGCGTTGACGGAGCGCACCACGTCGAACACCTCGTCGGCCATCTTCGGGCTGAGGCCGAGGCTGGGCTCATCCAGCATCAGCAGCCGCGGCTCCGACATCAGCGCGCGGGCGATGGCGAGCATCTGCTGTTCGCCGCCGCTGAGCGTGCCGGCCATCTGGCGCGACCGTTCGCGCAGGCGGGGGAAGCGGTGGAAGGCCATGCCGATGCGCCGCTGCACCTCCTCGCGCGAGCGGCAGAGATAGGCCCCGAGCGCGATGTTCTCCTGCACCGTCATGTTCGGCCAGACGTGCCGTTCCTCCGGGCAGTGGGCGATGCCGGCGGCGACGATGCGGTCGGCGGGCAGGTTCGCGATCGACTTGCCGTTCCAGACGATGGTGCCGGAGCGCGCCTTCAGCAGACCGGAGATGGCCCGCAGGATGGTGCTCTTGCCCGCACCGTTGGCGCCGATCAGCGCGACCGTCTCGCCGGCCCGCACGTCCAGCGACACGCCGTGCAGCGCGGCGGTGGAACCGTAGGCGACGTGCAAGCCCTCCACGGCGAGGACCGGCGCGTCGGCGGCCTGCGCGATGGCGGAGGGCGAAGGGGATTCGGAGAGCAGCGTCATGCGGCGGCCTTTCCGAGATAGGCTTCGGCGACTTGCCGGTTCTCCAGGATCTCGGCGGGGCGGCCCTCGGCCAGCTTGCGGCCGAAGTTGAGGACGACGATCCGGTCGGACACCGACATGACCAGATCCATGTTGTGCTCCACGATCAGCAGCGCGTCGATGCTGCGCCCGATCAACGTCTTCAGCACCGCGCCGAAGGTCCCGGCCTCGTGGCTGTTCAGCCCGGCGGCGGGTTCGTCGAGCATCAGCAGGCTGGGTTTGGCGGCCAGCGCCACCGCGACCTCCAGCAGGCGCAGCTCGCCGCAGGACAGCAGATGCGCCGGGGCGTTCATGCGCTGGGCCAGACCCATGGTTTCGACGATGGTGGCGGCGCTCTCCCGCGCCTCGCGCTCGGCGCGGCGGACCGCCTCGCCGGGGAAGAAGGTGGCGAGGAGGGATTGCCGGCTCGCCATGTAATGGCCGGTCAGCACATTCTCGAAGACCGTCAGCCGCTTCATGACGTTGGTCTTCTGGAAGCTGCGGACGAGGCCGAGCCGGGCGATGGCGTGGGGCTTGCGGTTGGTGATGTCCTGCCCCTTGAAGCGCACCCGCCCGTTGCTCGGCGCGTAGAAGCCGGTCAGCATGTTGAAGCAGGTCGTCTTGCCGGCGCCGTTGGGGCCGATCAGGCCGACGATCTCGCCGGGCTCGATGTGGAAGCTGAAGTCCTTCACCGCCGTGATGCCGCCGAAGGTCATGGTCAGGTCGTCGGCGCGCAGCAGCGGCTGCCGGTTGGTGGTCGCCGTCATACGGTGCGCTCCTTCGCGGCGTTGAGGGTCGGCTTGGCGGCCTGCTGCTCGCGGCGCAGGGCGATGAAGCCCATCAGGCCGTTGGGCAGGAACAGGACGATGGCCATGACGATCAACCCGAACAGGGTGAGGCGGAGTTCCTGCACCTCGCGCAGATACTCCTCCAGCACGGTCACGATCACCGCGCCGGCCAGCGGGCCGATCAGCGTGCCCTTGCCGCCCAGAAGCACCATGATGATCATCGTCGCCATGAAGGCGAAGCGGAACACCTCCGGCCCGACGAAGGAGATGTAGTGGGCGTAGAAGCCCCCGGCCAAGCCGGCCAGGAAGGCGCCCAGCACGAAGGCCTGCATCGCCGTGCCGAAGGGATCGACGCCGATGGACTGCGCCACGTAGCGGTTCTCGCGCACCGCCACCGCCGCCCGCCCGGCGTTCGAATAGACGAAGCGGTAGGAGAGGTAGAGCGCCACCGCGGCGATGCCCAGAACGATCAGGAAGAATCCGGCCTTGTCGGTGACCGTGACGTCCCCGAAGAGGTTCTGGCCGACGCCAGCCAGACCCATCGGGCCGTTGGTCACTGCGATCCAGTTGTTGGCGACGATGCGCAGCACTTCGGCGAAGGACAGGGTGACGATCACGAAGTAGGGGCCTTGCAGGCGCAGCGTGATCGCCCCGATGGCGAAGCCGAAGACGGCGGAGACCAGCCCGGCCAGCGGGATCGTCACCCACATCGGCATCCCCGCCTGGGTGGACAGCAGCGCCGCCGTGTAGGCCCCGGTGCCGAGGAAGGCGGTGTGGCCCAGCGAGAATTCGCCGACATAGCCGACCACCAGATTGAGGCTGCTCGCCAGCACCGCGTAGAACAGCGCCATGATGGCGAGGTGCAGGATGTACTGGTCCGTCACCGCGAAGGGCAGAAGCGCCGCCCCCGCCAGGAAGGCCAGGAGGATGTTGCGTTCCAGGGTCATGTCAGGCCCTTTCCGTGCGGATCGAGAACAGGCCCTGGGGCCGGAACAGCAGGATCAGGATGACCAGGACGAAGCCGATGACGTCCACCATGCCCATGGACACGTAGCCGCCCCACATCGCCTCGGCGACGCCCAGCAGCAGGCCCCCGGCGATGGCCCCGGCGAAGCTGCCCATGCCGCCGAGGATCACCACGACGAAGCTCTTCAGGCTGATGAGGCCGCCGACCGACGCCTGGGCGGAGTAGATGGAGGCCAGCAGCATCCCCGACAGCGCGGCCAGCGTGCAGCCCAGCGCGAAGGTGGCGGCGTAGACGTGGCCGGTGCGGATGCCGGCGAGGCTGGCCGCCATCGGGTCCTGGAAGGTGGCGCGCATCGCCGCCCCCAGCCGGGTCCGGCGGATCAGCAGATGGGCGCCGACGATCAGCGCGATGCCCACCGCCACGGCGAGCAGGCGCAGCTTGGTCACCGCGATGGGGCCGAAGAACAGCGGCCCCTCCGCCACCGCGCCGGCCACCTTCATGGGCGCCGGGCCGACCAGCAGGAGCGTGCCGTTGACCAGGAAGATCGACAGGCCGATGGTCAGCAGGATGCCCGGCTCCTCACCCTGGCCGCGCACCCGCTCGATCAGGAAGCGGTCGACCAGCCAGCCGACGGCGGCCATGAAGACAGCGACCACGATCAGGCCGCTGAAGAAGTCGAGGCCCAGGTGATTGGTGACGAACCAGCCGCTGACCCCGCCCAGCATGTAGAACTCGCCATGGGCGAAGTTGACCACGCGCATCAGGCCGAAGATCAGCGTCAGGCCGAGGGCGGAGAGCGCGTAGAACACGCCCATCACCAGCCCGTTGGCCAGGAACTGCGGAAAGAGATCCATGACGTTCTCGCAAAAGCAGGCCCGCACAAACGGTGCGTTGGATCGGTGCGCGCCGCGGGAACGGTGCCGTCACGGCAGCCCCGCGGCGCGTCCGCCGGTCAGTGCGGCGCGTCCACCGGGGTGGAGGCGATCACCTTCGGTTCGCCCTTCTCGATCCGCACCAGCACCGCGTCGAAGCCGTAGGCCTGGCCCTTGTCGGTGAACTTGTAGACGCCGTTCGGCGCCTCGTAGCTGGTCTTGGCGAGCGACGCCCGGATGGCCTCGGCGTCGGTGCCGCCGGCCCGCGCGATGGCCTGCCCGGCGATGTTCAGCGCGTTGTAGCCGGCGGCGCCGTACTTGCCGGGCTTGATGCCGTACTTCGCCTGGTATTTCTGGACGAAGGTCTGGTTGCGCGGGGTGTCCATGCTGGAGGCGTAGGGGACGGCGGCGTGGATGCCTTCCGCGGCCTCGCCGGTCAGGTTGATGAAGTCGGCGGTGGCCCAGGAGCCGACGCCGAACACCTTGGTGTCCAGCCCCATCTCGCGGATCTGCTTGACCAGGATGGAACCGTCCTGCGTCTCCGCGGCGACGAACACGCCGTCCGGCTTGGCGGCGCGCAGCTTGGTCAGCAGCGTGAAGAAGTCGGTGGCGCCGTGGTCGAAATACTCGGTCAGCACCGTCTTGACGCCCAGCGCCGTCAGGTCGCGGGAGAATTCCTCAACCCCGCCGCGGCCCCAGTCGTCGTTGACGCCGATGTAGGCGACCTTGGTCAGCTTCAGGTCGTTGGCGAGGATTTTGGCGAAGGCCTCCGCCATCAGCGCGTCCGTCTCGGCGGCGCGGAAGAAATAGGGGTTGCCCTGTTCCGTCAGGCTGGCCTTCGACGACACGCCGGTGATCAGCGGCAGCTTGTATTTCTGGGCTACCGGCATGATCGCTGCGGTGGCGGAGCTGCAGAAGGCGCCGACCAGCGTGACGACCTTGTCCTTCTGCACCAGCTTCTCGACGGCGTTGACCGAGTTGGCCGGCGTACACTGGCCGTCCTCGACGATCAGTTCGATCTTCTTGCCGAGGACGCCCCCCGCGGCGTTCATCTCCTCTACGGCGAGCCGGGCGCCTTCCACCACGGACTTGCCGTTGTAGGCGACCGATCCGGTCAGCGGCTGGACCAGCCCGATCCTGACCGTGTCCTGCGCCTGCGCCGGAACCGACGCGGCGACGCCGGTCAACAGCAGGCCGCCCAGTACCACGTTTCTCATCTCTCCCTCCGCGTTCGACGGTGATGTCGCGATGACGGCGAATGACGATTCCCTGTCGGCGCCCCGCCGCTCTCGGCGTGGGCGCGTCGGCCCGTTGCGGGAACGCGTGCCGTTCGATGCGGCAATCGTTCCCGTGTTTTATTATACGGCCAATTAATTATTCAGGGATGCTAACGGTCGCGTCGCGGCGCTGTCAATCGCTTTTCCGACGAAGACGGTTGGGGATTTTTCGGGGAGAGGTTTTGCGCCCGCTCGGCGCGCTCCTCAGCGGAGCGCGTCGAGCGTGTCGGCGTTGGGGCAGAGCAGCGCGTGCTCCGGCTGCGTGCAGCCCTCGGCGAGCAGATGGCGGCAGGTGCGGGCGCTGCGGCAGAGCGCGCAGACACGCTGCAGGTCGTTCATCAGGTCGGGGCGGTCCTGTTCCACCACCGCGCCGTCGACGCCGTGCAGAGCCATCGCGGCGGGCAGAAGCGCGCCGACATGGCCGGCGCGCAGCACGGCCGGGGCGGTCAGGGCGGTCAGGCCGGCGTCGGCCAGCACGCGGTCGCGGTCGTGCGGCGCCAGCGCCTGGAGCGCGTCCAGGGACCGCGCGCCGCGCCAGCCGCGCAGGAGTTTCGCGCACAGGCCCTCATGCGGCGCGGGGGCGGGGGTGGTCATGGGAGTCTCCGAAGCGGGTTATTAATCGTTCGATTAATATTCGCCATCGGAGCGCTCGGCGCTTTGATGTGGATCAGCCGCGCCCGGTTTTCGTCGCCCCCGGTTTTCGTCAGGGCGCCGGACGTGTCCCGACGCAGCGCACGGTGTAGCGCCGGAAGCCGAAGCCGGACTCGCCCTCGCAACGCTCGACCAGGAAGGCCGCGCGCCGTGTGACGATGCGGCTTCCCATGGCGAGCGGGGCGTCGTGCGCCAGTTCCAGCATCATGCGCTGCTGGCGCTGCGGGTGGGACAGCAGCAGGGCGCGGGCCTCGCCCAGCCGCCGCCCCTCGGCATCGCGGCAGCGGGCCGGGACCTCGAACATCCAGAAGGCGAGCGCGGCTTCGGACATGGGCGGAGTCCTCGTGGGATGGAGGGGTGTTCGGGTGCCGACGGTGCCCCCACCCCGGCCCACCCCCGGTGGCTTATAAAAAAATGACGCTGCCGACCATTAAAAC
>NZ_JAUQTX010000299.1:0-7111 GCF_059803775.1 Azospirillum sp. UFLA03-27
ATGTGTATAAGAGACAGGGGAGGGGCAACCGGGCAGACACCCTCCTCTCCCCCCTCCCCGTCGCCGCGCTGCGTCTGCCCGCCGCCACGGTGGACGGTCTGGCCGCGGTGGGGCTGCGGCGGATCGGGGACCTGCATGCCCTCCCCCGCGCCACGCTGGCCGCCCGCTTCGGGCCGGAGTTGCTGCGGCGGCTCGACCAGGCCTACGGGCGGCTGGACGAGCCGCTGTCCCCCCGCCTGCCGGTGCCGCCGCACAGCGTCCGCCTCGCCCTGCCGGAGCCGATCACCACCGCCGAGGCCATCGCCGAGGCGTTGCGCCGCCTGCTGGCCTCCCTCTGCGCCGGTCTGGAGAAAACCGGCGAGGGCGCCCGCCGCCTGCGACTGGAGCTGCACCGGGTGGACCGCCGGCTGGAGGACGCGCCCCAGACGCTGGCCATCGGCATCGGCCGCCCGGTGCGCCACCCGGACGCCCTGATGCGGCTGTTCGCCCAGAAGCTCGACCGCGTGGAGCCCGGCCCTGGTCTGGAGCTGATGGTGCTGTCGGCCACCGAGACCGGCCCGCTCGCCGCCGCGCAGGCCGCGCTGGATGGCGGTACGGACGGGCAGCCGGAACTGGGCGAGCTGATGGACCGGCTGGGCAACCGGCTGGGGGAGCGGGCGGTACTGCGGCTGATCCCGCGGCAAAGCTGGCTGCCGGAGCGCAGCGTGGCCCCCGCCTCGGCCTTCGCAGATGCTCCTGGCGGTGCGCTGTGGCCCGCCGACCGTCCGCGCCCGGTGCGGCTGCTCGCCCCGCCGGAGCCCATCGAGGCCATGGCCCTGCTTCCCGACGACCCGCCGGTGATGTTCCTCTGGCGCGGCGCCCGGCACCGCATCCGCCGTTCCGACGGGCCGGAGCGGATCGCGGCCGAGTGGTGGCGGCGCGACGGCGAGACCCGCGACTATTACCGCGTCGAGGACGAGGCCGGCCGCCGCTTCTGGGTCTTCCGCCAGGGGCTGTACCGGCCCGGCGTGGCGGCGCTGTGGTTCCTGCACGGCTTCTTCGGGTGACGGGGCCGCCATGACCCCCTACGCCGAACTCCAGGTCTCGACCAGCTTCACCTTCCTGGAGGGCGCGTCCCACCCGGACGAGCTGGCGCTGACCGCCGCCGGCCTCGGCCACGCCGCCGTCGCGGTGACCGACCGCAACTCGCTGGCCGGGGTGGTGCAGGCGCACGCCGCCGCACGCAAGCACGGGCTGCGCCTGATCGTCGGCTGCCGGCTGGACCTGACCGACGCGGACAGCCTGCTCGCCTACCCCACCGACCGGGCGGCCTACGCGGGGCTGTCGCGGCTGCTGACGCTGGGCAAGCGGCGGGCGCCCAAGGGCGCCTGCTTCATCGCCCGCACCGACGTGCTGGACCATGCGGAGGGGATGCTGTTCCTGCTGGTGCCGCCGGACGACCGCGACCCCGCCTTCGTCCACTCGCTGCGCGGCTGGCGCAACGATCTGGGGGACCGCCTGCACCTCGCCGCCAGCCACCGCTACCGCGGCGACGACCAGCGGCGGCTGTCCTGGCTGGCCGGGCTGGCCGAGGCGGAGCGGGTGCCGCTGGTCGCCACCAACGACGTGCTCTACCACACGCCCGCCCGCCGCCCGCTGGCCGACGTGATGACCTGCATCCGCAGCGGCACAACCATCGACGAGGCGGGCTGGCGCCTGTCCGCCAACGCCGAGCGGCACCTCAAGGCCGGGGTGGAGATGGCCCGCCTGTTCCAACGCCACCCCGACGCCGTCGCCCGCACGGTGGAGATCGCCGCCGCCTGCCGCTTCTCGCTGGAGGAGCTGCGCTACGAATACCCGGACGAAGTGGCGGAGAACGGGCGCAGCCCGCAGGAGACGCTGACCGACCTGACCTGGGCCGGGGCGGTCCAGCGCTACCCGGACGGCGTGCCGGAGACGGTGGCGCAGACCCTGCACCGCGAATTGGCGCTGATCGGGCAACTCGATTACGCGCCCTATTTCCTGACGGTGTACGACATTGTGCGCTACGCCCGCTCGCAGGACATTCTCTGCCAGGGGCGCGGCTCGGCGGCCAATTCCGCGGTCTGCTATTGTCTGGGCATCACCTCGGTCGATCCCGCCACCACCACGTTGCTGTTCGAGCGCTTCATCTCCTCGGCCCGCAACGAGCCGCCGGACATCGACGTGGATTTCGAGCATGAGCGGCGCGAGGAGGTCATCCAGTACATCTATGCGAAATACGGGCGCGAGCGGGCCGGGCTGACCGCCACCGTCATCCGCTACCGCGCGCGCGGCGCCATCCGCGAGGTCGGCAAAGCCATGGGCCTGTCCGCCGATCTGGTGGCGCGGCTGTCCTCCTCCGTCTGGGGCTGGAGCCGCCACGGCGTGGACGAGGAGCGCGCCCGGCAGTACGGCTTCGACCCCGACGACCCGCGGCTCCGCCAGACGCTGGAGCTGGCGCAGGAGCTGATCGGCTTTCCCCGCCACCTGTCGCAGCATGTCGGTGGCTTCGTCATCACCCGCGGCCCTCTGAGCGACCTGTGCCCCATCGCCAACGCCGCCATGAAGGAGCGCACCACCATCGAGTGGGACAAGGACGACATCGACGCGCTGGGCATCCTGAAGGTGGACGTGCTGGCGCTGGGCATGCTGACCTGCCTGCACCGCGGCTTCGATCTGCTGAAGCGGCATTATGACCGCGGCCTGACGCTGGCGACGGTGCCGCAGGGGGACCCGGCGACCTACGACATGCTGTGCCGGGCCGACAGCCTGGGCGTCTTCCAGGTGGAAAGCCGAGCGCAGATGTCCATGCTGCCCCGCCTGCGGCCCAAGAAGTTCTACGATCTGGTGATCCAGGTCGCAATCGTGCGCCCCGGTCCGATCCAGGGCGACATGGTCCACCCCTACCTGCGCCGCCGCAACAAGGAGGAATTGGTTACATACCCATCCCCCGACCTTGAGGCGGTGCTGAAAAGGACGCTGGGCGTGCCGCTGTTCCAGGAACAGGCGATGCAGATCGCCATCGTCGGCGCCGGCTTCAGCGCGGAGGACGCCGACCGGCTGCGCCGCGCCATGGCGACCTTCCGCAAGACCGGAGAGGTCCAGCTTTTCCGCGACCGGTTCATCGAGGGCATGGTCGGGAAAGGCTACGACCGCGCCTTCGCCGAGCGCTGCTTCCAGCAGATCGAGGGGTTCGGCGAATACGGCTTCCCCGAGAGCCACGCGGCGAGCTTCGCCCTGCTGGCCTATGTGTCGGCCTGGATGAAGTGCCATCACCCGGACGTGTTCGCCGCGGCGCTGCTGAACAGCCAGCCCATGGGCTTCTACGCCCCCGCCCAGATCGTCCGCGACGCCCGCGAGCACGGGGTGACCGTGCTGCCCCCGGACGTGAACGCTTCCCACTGGGATTGCACGCTGGAACCCCTGTCACCCTCTCCCGCCCCGGGAGAGGGAGGGACCCGCCAAAGGCGGGAGGGTGAGGGTAGCGCCGAGAATCAGCGCGCCAGTCCTTGGATGCACCCTCACCCGGCCGCTGCGCGGCCACCCTCTCCCGGGGCGGGAGAGGGGATAAGGCATGCCCTGCGGCTCGGCCTGCGGCTGGTCCGGGGAATGGACGAGGAGGACGCGCATCAACTCGTGCTGTGCCGCGGGGCGGGCTACCGCGATCCCTACGACCTATGGCGCCGCGCGCGGATGCCGGTCGCCGGGCTGGAGCGGCTGGCCAAGGCCGACGCCTTCCGCTCCGTCGGGCTGGACCGGCGGGCCGCGCTGTGGGCGGTGAAGGCGCTGGGGGCGCAGCCGCTGCCGCTGTTCAGCGGCCTCGCCGACTCCGCCCAGGAGGAGCCGCAGGCCCTCCTGCCGGCCATGGCGCTGGGCGAGCATGTGGTGATGGACTACGGCAGCCTGTGCCTGTCGCTGAAGGCGCACCCCATGGCGCTGCTGCGCGACGGCTTCGCCGGGGTGGTCCCGACCGAGCGGCTGGGCACGGTGCGGGCCGGCACGCGGCTGACCGTGGCGGGGCTGGCGCTGGTCCGGCAGCGGCCGGGCAGCGCCGAGGGCGTGGTCTTCATCACGCTGGAGGACGAGACCGGCATCGCCAACCTCGTCATCATGCCGGACGTTTTCGAGACATTCCGCAAGACGATCATCGGCGCCCGCTTGATCGCCGCCACCGGCCGGGTGGAGCGCAGCGGCAAGCCCAACGACGAGGGCGGCGAGGTCATCCACCTGCGCGTCGAGCGGCTGACCGACCTGACGCACCGGCTGCGCGACCTGACCGACCCCGAGGCGCTGCCCAACCGCTCCGCCGCCACGGTCTTCCCGGAGGGGCGGAACTTCCGCTGAGAAGCGGTTGGAAAGGAATGGTCAGTCGATCAGGTCCGCGACCTCGCGGACCCGGCCGTTGTCGATCATGAACTGGACCAGATCGGGACGCTCCCGGCCATAGCTCCGGTGGCGGGCGCGGACGGCGGCGACCAGTTCGCCCCGGCGCTCCAGGATCTCGTCGGCGAATTCGATCATGCGCAGGTTGGGCCACGCCTTGTGGCGGATGCCGACCACGGCGGCCATCGCCTCGGCGGCGGGACGGTCCGGGCTGGCCTGGGCCAGGATCATGGTCAGGGCGGCGGTCGAGCGCGAAATGCCGGCGTGGCAATGGACCAGCAGCCCGCCCACTCCGGTCGGCTCGGTCATCAGGTCGCGCCCGAAGGCCAGGATGCGCTCGACGTCCGCGCGCTGCGGCAGGGACTGGCCCATGTAAGGGTCGATGATGTCGTGGAAGCGCAGTTCCAGCCGCTTGTGCTCGCCGTAGGAGCCGAAGGCGGTCGGCTCCGGGTGGCCGGGGTCGAGGATCGACAGGACGTGGGTCACGCCGGCCTCGCAGAAGCCGTTCAGCTCCTCGATGCCGCAGACGGTCAGTCCGAAGGGAACGAAATCGCGAGCCATGGTCCTCGTCTCTTGCCGTGCGCGCGGAGGGCGGCGCGGTTCGCATGTGGCGCCGCCGGTCCGTGCCGTCAAGCCGATCAGAGGTCCAATCAGAGGACGTTGAACAGATACAGCAGAAGAATGATCGGAATGGGAATCCCGACAAGCCACAGCAAAACGCCCTTCATGGATCGCTCCCTTGGTTGAGGCCCGAGCGGCCGATGCAATCCCCAACAGCGCAACAGCGCATTGGTTGCCACGGCCGCCCTGGTCGAGGGGGGCTTACCCGGAAAGGGCGATCCCGGAAGAGGTGCGGATTATTCCGGCCCGTCCTGATCCGGAGCGGGCTCTGCCGCCTCCGCGCGGGGGAGCGGAACGGGGCGTGGGCGCGGCGCGCGCAGCTTCTTCAGAAGCAGGGCGAAAGGCTTCAGCGCGCGGTCGAGGACCGCCGGCTCGGCCTCCAGCCGCGACAGCAGGAAGGCGGCGGCCTCCAGGGTCGACACGCTGTCGCGCCGCGGCTCCTTGCGAGCCTGCCCGTAGAGGGAGCGGAACTGCGGGTTCAGCACGATGCGGCGGCACTTCAGGAGCCACGGATTGCGCCACCACAGCGTCTTGGCCTGGCTCCAGGTGCCGTCCAGGACGATGACACCCTCCAGGTCGGCCAGAACCAGATCGCTGTCCTTCTGCGGGACGCCGCCCTTGTCCACCACGGACACCTCCGGCAGAGGGGCCGCACCCTGCTTGACCGGGCCGAGATAGAGCACGCCCCAGCGCTTGTAATCGACCTCGCGCCCGAGGATGCGCTTCAGGTTCGACCAGCTCAGCCCCACCTTCAGCGCGGAGTTCTTGAACTGGAGATGGGTGATCTGCGCGGTGCCCAGCGTTTCGCGCTTTTCCTGCGGGTGCTGGAGGATGAGCAGGAAGACGGCGTTGTCGATCGGCTCCACCGCCTCGCAAACGCACAAATGCATAGGTTTTAGGCAGGTGGGGCAGGATTCGGCGTGCATGGTCGGTCTCGGAGAAGGAACATCCGCGGAAAAAGCGGGAGGCGGGGACTATGGGCTTCCCACCCGAAAAAAGGAACGGGCCTCAAAAAGAAACGGGGTCCGAAAAGAAACCGGGCGCATTAAAGTTTGCATAACGCGTGATCTGCATCACTTAGAGGCCTGGACCTTGCATGATAGCGTCCAGACACACAGGACGGGTTGGGCCGAGGGCGGCCGACAGGACCGCTCCCCGGGCTCTCCCGACGCTCAGAAGGAGGCTTGCCATGCTGCCCGCTCATTTGGCCGCCCGCTTGCTGGAGCAACGCCGGGCTCAGGAATCGGCGGAATTCGCCCGGCAACTGCCGCTCTACGCGGACGACGCGCCCTTTCCGCCCGACGCCGATCCGGATGGCGAGACCGGGCAACCCCTGCCCGACTGGGCCACCAACTACTGACAGGAAAACGACGGGTGGCTGTCGCGTAGGCGACATCACCGTCCGTCCCTCCCGTCCGCATCACGCCACCTCGGCCCAGGACGGTCCGTGTCCGCCCACCGGAACCGGACGCCGAACCGGGGTGGATGCGGGCGCGGGAACGGCCCGCTCCGGTGCTTGCGCCGGGACCAGAGCACCGTCACGCCATTCCACAAGCCACGCCCCCGGGCGACCGCCCCGGCAGCGTTCCAGTTCCGCGCGCCAGCGCGGATCGCCCACGCCCGGCTCCGCCGTCCAACTGGGCGCCGGCGCGATCCGCCAGCGGGTGACCGCCGCGCTCGCCGCCGAGCGGCGGGCGGTGCTCTGCAACAGGAATCCCGTCACGCCCGACGACTCGGCGGCCAGTTGAAGCCGGCGGCTCGCCGTCAGGTCCAGCCCACCGACCTCCCCCAGCACGGCGGACAGCCGCTTGCAGCGCAGCGCCTCCTCCATCGCCCACAGGGCGTCGGCGTCGCGGGTCGCGCGCACGGCGATCAGCCGGTCCGGCGTCAGCCCATAGGCGGCCAGCCCGGCGGCGTGCAGGTCGCGCCCGCGCACGACCCACAGCGCGGGCGCCGCCGCGCTGGCGAGGCGGGCCAGCAGATGCGCGGCGAAGGCCGTGCCGGCCCCCGGCTCCTCCCCCGCCACCTCGTGCAGGCAGCCGAGCGGCAGACCGCCCGCCGGAAAGCTGTCTCTTATACACATCTGACGCTGCCGACGATTATACGC
>NZ_JAUQTX010000029.1:0-37866 GCF_059803775.1 Azospirillum sp. UFLA03-27
GTTATAGTCTCGTGGGCTCGGAGATGTGTATAAGAGACAGGTCCGGAACGGTCATGCGGGCTCATGATGTCAACCAAACCGTTTCTGTCCTGAACGTTCAGGTCGTGCGCTGGTGGCCTGGATAACAGGGGATGCGGCATCGTGACCCGGACGAAGACGCGCAAGAATCCAGCCCGTTTCCAAGAATTCGCTTTCATTTGACTTGCAGACGGCGTTCCGCTAACCATCTTTCCCACCACGGGGCGGCAAGCCTCGCGGGCACCCATCCCACATCCGCCGTTCCGTCCCTCCCCAACGATCTGGGCGCGACGTCCGACAGGCATTCCCAGCCTTCAGCGCCGTTCGACGCTCAACCGACGCACCCTGCGCCGGCCCGGGACCTCTGGCACTCCCCCTCGCATGACCGATTCCCTTAAGGCACCCCCATGCATCTCCAAGAGCTGAAGTGCAAGAGCCCCGCCGAACTGCTGGCGTTCGCCGAGGAACTGCAGATCGAGAACGCCAGCACGCTGCGCAAGCAGGACATGATGTTCGCCATCCTCAAGCAGCTGGCGGAAAACGATGTCCCGATCTACGGCGACGGCGTGCTTGAGGTTCTTCAGGACGGCTTCGGGTTCCTGCGCTCGCCGGAGGCCAACTATCTTCCCGGCCCTGACGACATCTATGTCAGCCCCAGCCAAGTGCGCCGCTTCAGCCTGCGCACCGGCGACACGGTCGAAGGCCAGATCCGCGCCCCCAAGGACGGCGAGCGCTACTTCGCCCTTCTCAAGGTCAACACGATCAACTTCGATGCGCCGGACAAGGTCCGCCACCGCATCAACTTCGACAACCTGACCCCGCTCTATCCGGAAGAGCGGCTGCGCATGGAAGTCGACGACCCGACCAAGAAGAACTACACGGGCCGCATCATCGACCTCGTGGCGCCGCTGGGCAAGGGCCAGCGCGGGCTGATCGTCGCCCCGCCGCGCACGGGCAAGACCGTGATGCTGCAGAACATCGCCCATTCCATCGCGACCAACCACCCGGAAGCCTATCTGATCGTCCTGCTGATCGACGAGCGTCCGGAAGAGGTGACCGACATGGCCCGCTCCGTGCGGGGCGAGGTCATCAGCTCCACCTTCGACGAGCCGGCGACGCGCCACGTCCAGGTCGCCGAGATGGTCATCGAAAAGGCCAAGCGGCTGGTCGAGCACAAGCGCGACGTGGTCATCCTGCTGGACTCCATCACCCGTCTGGCCCGCGCCTACAACACCGTCGTTCCCTCCTCGGGCAAGGTGCTGACCGGTGGTGTCGACGCCAACGCGCTGCAGCGCCCGAAGCGCTTCTTCGGTGCGGCCCGCAACATCGAGGAGGGCGGTTCGCTGACCATCATCGCGACCGCGCTGATCGACACCGGCAGCCGCATGGACGAGGTGATCTTCGAAGAGTTCAAGGGCACCGGCAACTCGGAAATCGTGCTGGACCGCAAGCTCTCCGACAAGCGCACCTTCCCGGCCATCGACATCTCCAAGTCGGGCACCCGCAAGGAGGAGTTGCTGGTGGACAAGGGCACCATCTCCAAGATGTGGATCCTGCGCCGCATCCTGATGCCGATGGGCGTGACCGACGCGGTGGACTTCCTGGTCGACAAGCTGAAGCACACAAAGTCGAACTCAGAATTCTTCGAGTCCATGAATCAGTAGTCGGTGGTTTCCTCTCCCCCATCCGGTCCAAGGACGGGGGAGGGCACAAAAAAGGCGGGAGGCCCCAGTGGAGCCTCCCGCCTTTTTGTTTGCCCGAAACCGATGGCCCGGATCAGAACGCTGCCGTCAGAACCGCCATGTCAGAACGGCGACTGCGGCGCCTCTTCGGCCTGGGCCTGCTGGCCGGCGGTCTGGCGGCGGTACAGGTCGACGAAGTCGATCGGGTTGATCATCAGCGGCGGGAAGCCGCCGTCCTGGGTGCAGCCGGCCACGATGGCGCGGGCGAAGGGGAACAGCATCCGCGGCGCCTCGATCAGCAGCACCGGGCGGTGATGCTCCTGCGGCAGGCCCGGAAGCTGGAACAGGCCGCCGTAGGCGACCTCGACCAGGAAGGCGGTCGCCTCGGCCTGCTTGGCTTCGCAATGCAGCTTGAGCACGACCTCGTAAACGTCCTCGCCCATCGGCTGAACCTGCACGTCCACGCCGATGTTGACCTGCGGCTGCGGCTGGCCGGGCAGCAGGCTCTGCGGGGCGTTGGGGTTCTCGAAGGACAGGTCCTTCACATACTGCGCCAGCACATGCATCGGCAGCGACGAGGCGGCTTCCTGATCTTGACCGTTGATCTGCTGATCGGACATGGACAACTCCTGGCCGCGGGGCGGCATCACGATGGAAAGGTCTTCAAGACCCGCTGGCTAGCACGGAACCGCTGGCTCCACAAAGTGAAACCGGTGCGTTTCACCCGCGGTCGTTGCGGTGGGGCGAACCGGGCGGCGCCCAGCGGGAGTCACCGAGCTTCGGCATGTCATCCGGACCGTCGCGGTCCGACGGACCGGCGCTTCCCGGGCGGCCGCCGTCGGGGTCGACCTCCTGGTATTCGACGTCAATCACGCCCGGCGGCGGGCGGTTGCGCGGCCCGCCGTGGGGGCCGTTCGGATTGCCGGCGTTCCAGCCTTGGCCGCCCGCCTGACCGCCCATGCGGCCATGCATCTGGAAGGAGGTAGCGCCTTTCATACGGTCGAACAGCCAGCGGCCCAGGGCGTTGCGGATCGGGCGCACGAACAGCAGGATTCCGACGATGTCGGTCAGGAAGCCGGGGATGATCAGCAGCAGACCGGCGACGACGACGCAGAATCCCTCGAACACGGCGCCGACCGGGCTTTCGCCGCGCTCCGCCGCCTGCTGCGCGCGCTTCAGCACGGACAGACCCTGCCAGCGGATCAGCACAGACCCGAGGATGGCGGACAGGATGACCAGCCCGACCGTCGGACCGGCGCCGATCCAGTCGCCGACCTCGATGAAGGTCGCGATTTCCGCGATCGGCAGCAGAAGGAACAACAGCAACAGTGGATTCATGGCCGTCCTTGCTCTTTCAACCCCAAGGGCCTATCTACACCAGGGTACGCACCCGATCTTTGGTTGGAAGAACAGCTCCGGCACGGGTCATCGGGTGGAATCCTCGGCGGAGAGAGCGAGCAGGGACTTGGTCCCGGCACCGTTCCGGTACACTTAATGCTCACCCGCCGGAGGGTCCAGTAGTGGATCAAGCGGGGCCGGTGATTTCGGGGCCGGCCTTCAGTCACCCGGAAGGATGGATGATGGGAGATGGGTTTGTGTTCGTCGAGATCCTGATCTTCGCGATGATCGCGGCGTTTCTCGTGTACCGGCTGCGCAGCGTGCTCGGCCGCCGCACCGGTGAGGAACGCCAGCGGCCGAACCCCTTCACGGCCCGCCCCAACAACCAGCCCGACAACGTGGTGGCGATGCCCAACCGCGAGCGGCCTGTGCCGAACGCCGCCCCGTCGCCCGACGAGCCGGTGTCGCTGGCCACCGCGCTGGAGCAAATCAAGGCCGCCGACCCCAGCTTCGACGAGAAGTATTTCCTGCAGGGCGCCCGCGGCGCCTTCCAGATGATCGTGGAGGCCTTCGCCAAGGGCGACACGGCCACCCTGCGCCCGCTGCTCTCGGACGAGGTCTACGACAACTTCGCCCGTGCGGTGCGCGAGCGCCAAGCGGCCGGCGAGACGCTGGAGACCCGCATCGAGACGATCACCGACGCCGACGTGGTGGAGGCCCGCATGGACGGCCGCACCGCCCTGGTCACAGTGAAGTTCGTGTCGGAGCAGATGAACGTCGTGCGCAACAGCGCCGGTGCCGTGGTGGACGGCGATCCGAACAGCGTGGTCGAGGCCGTGGACGTCTGGACCTTCGCCCGCAACACCCGCGCCGGCGACCCGAACTGGGCGCTCGTCGAAACCCGCACCCCTCAATGACCGATCGGTTCTGATGTTTTCTCTTCCGGTTGTTCGTCTCAGCGCCGCGGCAGTCCTTGCCGCGGCGTTTCTCATTGGCTGCGAGCGGAAGGAGGAGGCCAAGGCGCCGCCGCCTCCGCCGCCCGAGAAGCTGGTCCTCACCCCGGTCGCCTTCACGGCGCTGCCCGGCTGGAGCGCCGACCGCGTGGCGGAGGCCGTCCCGGCCTTCCAGCGCTCCTGCGCAAAGGTCAGGGCGCTGGCCGCCGACCGTTCCATCGGCCCGGACGGGGTCGGCGGCAAGGCGGCGGACTGGCAGGACCCTTGCGCCGAACTGGCCAAGCTGCCGCCCGGCGACGACGCGGCGGCGCGGGCCTATTTCGAGACGTGGTTCACCCCCTACGCCGCGGCCAACAACGCCGAGCGGCGCGGCCTCTTCACCGGCTATTACGAGGTCGAGTTGAAGGGCAGCCGGTCGCCGGACCCGGCCTTTCCGGTGCCGCTCTACAAGCGCCCCACCGATCTGGTGATGGTCGACCTCGGCGAGTTCGCCGACCGCTGGAAGGGCGAGCGCATCGCCGGGCGCGTCACCGCCGGGCGACTGAAGCCCTTCGAGGACCGCGCGGCCATCGAGGCCGGGGCGCTGAGCGGCAAAGGGCTGGAGCTGGTCTGGCTGCAGGACCCCATCGCCACCTTCTTCCTGCACATCCAGGGGTCGGGTCGGGTCAGCTTCCCCGACGGGACGGAGACGCGCGTCGGCTACGCCGCCCAGAATGGCCACAAATACGTCGCCATCGGGCGGGAGCTGATCGACCGCGGCGCCCTGAAGCGCGAGGAGGTGTCGCTCCAGACCATCCGCGCCTGGCTGCAGGCCAACCCCGGCGAGGCGGCGGCGCTGATGAACAGGAACCCCTCCTACGTCTTCTTCCAGGAGCTGAAGGGGGAGGGGCCGAACGGCGCCCAGAACGTCGCCCTGACGCCGGGGCGCAGCCTCGCCATCGATTCCAAGTTCCTGCCCTACGGCGTGCCGGTCTGGCTGGACGCCGAGGACCCGTTGGACGCCCAGACGCGGCTGCGCCGCTTGCTGATCGCCCAGGACACCGGCGGGGCCATCCGCGGCCCGGTCCGCGGCGACGTCTTCTGGGGTCACGGTCCGGAGGCGGAGGAGAAGGCCGGCGTGATGAAGAGCGCCGGGGAGTATTACGTTCTGCTGCCGAAGACCGTCGCGCCGGCGTCCTAACCGGACGTCCAACATCCGGAAGAATCGGGGCGGAGCGGGGGCTCGTGTGTCATCATGCCGGGAAGCGTCCACCGGAAGGAGGGCTCATCCCGCATGATGCTCCTGGCCCGAGCGATGGCGGCCCGAGTGACCGGACAGGTGATCGCGGGGTTCCTGACCGCTGCGTTGCTCCTGCCCGGAAGACCGGTCTCCGCCTCCATGATGGAGGACCAGGGATGGAGCAAGGAGGACAAGGCGCTCGCCCTCAACGTCGGCACCGGCGTATTGGCCCTGGGGTGGGGCGTATGGTCCTGGGATTGGGGCACCGGCGGCCCTCGCTTTCAGGATGAGGGTTGGTTCGGCCGCAGCACGACCGAAGGCGGTGCCGACAAGATCGGCCATGCCTGGACCGGTTACGCGATCAGCCATCTGCTGGCCCGCCAATATCAGAGTTGGGGCTTCACCCAGACGGACTCCGCCCGGTACGGCGCGCTGTCGTCGCTGGGCATCATGGGCTTGGTGGAGGTCGGTGACGCCTTCAGCGACGACTACGGATTCTCCTATCAGGACATGCTGTTCAACACCGTCGGGGCCGTGGCTGGCTACATCTTGTGGGACAACCCGGAATTGGCCCGCAAGGTTGATTTCAGGGTCGAGTACAACCCATTCTCCGGCGGCGACAAATACCAAACCGACGTCTTCACCGATTACAGACGGCTAAAATATCTGCTCGCGGTAAAGGCGGATGGGTTCGACGCCATCCAGGACCCTCTGCTGCGGCATCTGGAGTTCCATGTCGGCTTCTACGCGCGGGGCTACGAGGATTACAGCACCAACCCCAGCCGCGACGATCGAAGCCAATATTTCTATCTCGGCATTGGCTTGAACCTGACCCGCCTGCTCAGCCCGCATGTGAAGACCGGCGGCGTGTTCCACTACATCCAGCCGCCCTACACCTACATATCCAAGGATTGGCGCATCGCTCCCTGAGCGGAACCGATCTGAGCGGAACCGATACCCTTGCAGAGCACCGGATCGGCGCCCAGGGATGAAGAAAAGCAATGGGGCGCCGAAGGTTTCCCTCGGCGCCCCGATGTTTCACGTGGATCGGCGGGTGGGATCGGAGTGGGATTCCTTTCTCATTACCCCTTGGCCATCATCCCCTGGTGATCATCGGGCCCAGGCGGCGGCCGGCGAAGACGTGGATGTGCAGATGCGGAACCTCCTGGTTCGCGTCCTCGCCGCAGTTGGACAGGATGCGGTAACCGGGCTCGGCGGCGCCGGCGCCGCGCGCCACCTCGCCGACCGCGCGGAACAGGCCGGCGATCTCCACCTCCGTCGCGCGGGCGCTGAAGTCGTCCATGTCGACGTAGGCGCCCTTCGGGATCACCAGGATGTGCGTCGGGGCCTGCGGGTTGATGTCGTGGAAGGCCAGCGCGTGCTCGGTCTCCAGGACCTTCTTGCACGGGATTTCGCCGCGCAGGATGCGGGCGAAGACGTTGTTCGGATCGTAGGTCTTGGCCATCGCGTCGTTTCCCCTTCCGCCTTGCAATCGTTAAGCTTTGCGCGCGTTCTTTTCGGCGATGCCGCTGGTGCCCTCGCGCTGGGCCAGCTTCTCCCACACCTCGGCGGGCTCCAGCCCGGCGTCTGCCCACAGCACCATCAGGTGATAGAGCAGGTCCGCCGACTCCGAGGCCATCGCCGCCTTGTCGCCACGCACCGCCTCGATGACCGTCTCCACCGCCTCCTCGCCGACCTTCTGGGCGATCTTGGCGGTGCCGCGGTGGAACAGCTTGGCGGTGTAGGAGGTCTCCGGATCGGCGCCCTTGCGCGCCTGGACGGTGGCGTAGAGCCGGTCCAGGACCTCGGCGGAGATGGCCGCGGCGGTGGCCGCCTTGTCCTCAGCCATGCGCGGCCTCCCTCACACGGGCCGGGCGCACCGGGATGCCGGCCTCGGCGAGCGCCGCCTTGGCTTGCCCGATGGTGTAGGTGCCGAAATGGAAGATGGAGGCCGCCAGAACCGCCGTGGCGTGGCCCTCGCGGATGCCCTCCACCAGATGGTCCAGCGTGCCGACGCCGCCCGACGCGATGACCGGGATGCGCAGGCCGTCCGCCACCTTGCGGGTCAGGGCGAGGTCGAAGCCACTCTTGGTGCCGTCGCGGTCCATCGAGGTCAGCAGGATCTCGCCGGCGCCGTAGGACTCCATGCGCTTGGCCCATTCGATGGCGTCGATGCCCGTGGCCTTGCGCCCGCCGTGGGTGAAGATCTCCCAGCGGCCCGGCTCGACCTGCTTGGCGTCGATGGCGACGACGATGCACTGGGCGCCGAACTTCTCCGCCGCCTCCTGCACGAACTCCGGGCGGTGGATGGCCGCGGTGTTGATCGACACCTTGTCGGCGCCGGCCAGCAGCAGCTTGCGGATGTCCTCGACCGTGCGCACGCCGCCGCCGACGGTCAGCGGCATGAACACCTGCTCGGCGGTGCGGCGCACCACGTCGTAGATGGTGTCGCGGTTCTCGTGGCTGGCCGTGATGTCGAGGAAGGTCAGCTCGTCCGCCCCCTCCCGGTCATAGACGCGGGCCTGCTCCACGGGGTCGCCGGCGTCGATCAGATCGACGAAGTTGACCCCCTTGACGACCCGCCCGTCCTTGACGTCCAGGCAGGGGATGACGCGCATCTTGAGCATCAGCCGGCCTTTCCGGTGACGGGAGCGGGGGAGAGCAGGTCCAAGGCCGTCTTCGGGTCGATGCGCCCGTCGTAGAGCGCGCGGCCGCAGATGACGCCCTGGATGCCGGTGTCCTCCTCCTTCTTCAGCGCGATCAGGTCGTCGATGGAGGAGACGCCGCCCGACGCGATCACCGGGGTGGTCAGGTGGAAGGCGAGGTCGGAAGTCGCCTCGACGTTCACGCCGCCCATGGCGCCGTCGCGGTTGATGTCGGTGTAGATGATCGCGGCGACGCCGCTGTCCTCGAACTTCAGCGCCAGATCCAGCGCCTTGATGGTCGAGGTCTCGGCCCAGCCGGCGACGGCCACGTAACCCTCGCGCGCGTCGATGCCGACGGCGACCTTGCCCGGGAACTCCCGGCAGGCTTCACGGACCAGCTCCGGTTCGCGCAGGGCGACGGTGCCGAGAATGACCCGGCTGACGCCCTTCTCCAGCCACATGGCGATGGTCTTGAGGTCACGGATGCCGCCGCCCAGCTGCACCGGGATGGTCACGGCGCCCAGGATGCTCTCGACCGCCTTGCCGTTGACCGGCTTGCCCTCGAAGGCGCCGTTCAGATCGACCAGATGCAGCCATTCGAAGCCCTGGCTTTCGAACAGGCGGGCCTGATCGGCGGGTTCGGTGTTGAAGACGGTCGCCTGGCTCATCTCGCCGCGCAGCAGCCGAACGCAGGCACCGTCTTTGAGGTCGATGGCGGGATAGATGATCATCGCGGTGTCTCGTCCTATGGCTTGTCGTGGAGCGTGTCGGGGGTGAGGTCTTTCACATAGAAATGTCCGGCCAGCCTTTTGCCGTCCACCAGCGCATAGAAGGGATGCGTGCCCCAGCGTTTGAAGCCTAGATCCTCGTACAGCGTGATGGCCGCGCTCTGGGTCTCGCGCACGTCGAGGTTCAGCACGCGGAAGCCGGACGCCCGCGCCTCCTCTTCGACCGCCACGGTCAGGCGGCGGGCGAGGCCATGGCCGCGCGCCCATGGGGCGACGAAGCTGGTGGTCAGGGTGGCGGCGTGGGCCTGCGCCTCGTTGTTGCGGGCCGGCTTGATGAGCTGGGCGGAGCCGGCGATGACGCCGTCCAGACGGCCGACGAACAGGATGCGTTCCGGCACCACCAGAACGCCCTTCCAGTAGCGTTCCATGATCTCGCGGGGGGGTGGCGCTACCCAGCCGAAGCCGCCCCCGGCCTTGACGGCGTCGTCGGCGGCGTCGCACAGGTCGTGCAGGTCGCCGGTCTTCAGCGTGTCGATGCGTTCGACCGTGACGTCGGTCATGGTCAGACCCGCCAGGTCAGGAAGTTGGCGACCAGGGCAAGCCCGGTCTCCTGGCTCTTTTCCGGGTGGAACTGGGTGCCGACCAGATTGTCGCGCCCGACCACCGCGGCGAAGGGGCCGCCGTAATCGGCGCTGGCGATCACGTCCTCCGACCGTTCCACGGCGAAGCGGTAGGAATGGACGAAATAGGCGTGCGCCCGCTCCGGCAGGCCGGCCAGAACCGGGTGCGCCCGGCGGATGTCCAGCTCGTTCCAGCCCATGTGGGGGATCTTCAGCGTCGGGTCAGCGGGCTCCAGCTTCACCACCTCGCCCTTGATCCAGCCCAGCCCCTCGGTCACGCCGTATTCGCGCCCGCGCTCCGCCATCAGCTGCATGCCGACGCAGATCCCCAGGAAGGGGCGGCCCTTGGCATGCACCACCTCGTCCAGCGCGTCGAGCATGCCGGGGACCTCCGACAGGCCGCGCTTGCAGTCGGCGAAGGCGCCCACACCCGGCAGGACGATGCGGTCGGCCTTGCGCACGGCGTTGGCGTCGGAGGTCACCAAGACCTGGAAGGAGGCATGGGACTCCGCCGCCGCGCGCTCCAGAGCCTTGGCGGCGGAACGCAGGTTGCCGGAGCCGTAATCGATCAGCGCAACGGTTTCCATGAAACGAGGACCTTCAAGAGAGACCCGGCCTTGTCGGAGCCGCCGGTTTTTTTCAGAGGGAGCCGCCCAGCGTCCCCTTGGTCGAGGGCACGGCGTCGCGCTTGCGCGGGTCGATGTCGATCCCGGCCCGCAGCGCGCGGGCAAGCGCCTTGTAGCAGCTTTCCACGATGTGGTGGTTGTTCTCGCCGTAGAGGCATTCGACGTGCAGCGTCACGCCCGCGGCCATGGCGAAGGCCTGGAACCATTCGCGGAACAGTTCGGTGTCCATGTCGCCGATCTTGTCGCGGCTGAAGGACACCTTCCAGATCAGGTAGGGCCGGTTGGAGAAGTCCAGCGCGACCCGGGTCAGCGTTTCGTCCATCGGGATGTAGGCGTGGCCGTAGCGCTGGATGCCCTTGCGGTCGCCCAGCGCCTTCGCCACCGCCATGCCGATGGCGATGCCGCTGTCCTCGGTCGTGTGGTGGGCGTCGATGTGCAGATCGCCCTCAGCCACCACCGACAGGTCCATCAGGCTGTGGCGCGACAGCTGCTCCAGCATGTGGTCGAGGAAGCCGACGCCGGTCTTCACGTCATAGACGCCGGTGCCGTCCAGATTCACGGCGACCCGGATCCGGGTTTCGGTGGTGTTCCGCTCGATCGAGGCGCGGCGGACGCCATTGGCAAGGCTCTGGTCCATGAGTCCGGGTTTTATCAGGAAGCGCGCGGGCGCGCCAGAGGCGCAGCCCCCGAAAACGCCTATGACCGTCGGTCGAGATGCCGCATAATGCGTGTGTGTGCATGGTCGTGTGCACGCTCGACGCGCATAATGGGATATGCCACCGGACATGCCGACGCCCGGACGCGTTTTTCTGCCCCTCGCCGCCCTGCTGGCGCTGGCCGCCTGCATGGGCGGGGACCTGCCGCAGACCCGCAAGGCGCCGCCCGTCGCCCGCGGTTCGACGGAGCCGGTCCGCTTCGACGGCCTGTCGCTCGGCTCGATGCGGCGGGGCATGGTGACGGGGCGTTACGTCTGGGCGCTGGAGTGCTGGCCGCCCTATGAGGACGTCCACTGGACAAGCGGGCGCAGCCTGCACGAGAACTCCACCTTCCAGGAGCGCTTTGCGGAGGTTCTGGCCGACGCCGGCTACGACGTCGCGGGTGCCCCGGGCAGCGATTACGAGGCGGAGTTCGACCGCAAGCGTGCCCGCTACATCCTGCGCGGCGACCTGCGCGCGGTGAACAGCGACCTGTGCCGCCGCCGGAGCTGGCTGACCGGCCGCAGCGAGGGGGTGTCGGGAATCGGCAGCCTGCGGGTCGACTGGGCGGTTTACGACGCCGTGACGGGGCGGCTCGTCCACCGCGTCACCACGACGGGGGTGGCCAGCAAGGACAGCGGCGTGCCGCAGGGCGACGTTCTGCTGATCGAGGAGGCCTTCGCCACGGCGGTGGAGGCGCTGGGCGCCGACCCCGGCTTCCGCACCGCGGTATCGCGGAGCGGCGCGATAGCGTCAAGTGGCCCCGCCATAGTGTCAAGTGGCCGGGGAGGAGTGTCAACCGCCCCCCTGGGAGCGTCAAGTGCGGCTCCGCTAGTGTCAAGTGGGGCGGCAGGAGTGTCAAGTGCCGCTCCGCATGTGTCAACTGGGCCGGCCATGGTGTCAACCGCGACGGTCGATCCCGGAGGCGCATCGGCCGGATCGGCTCCTTTTCTGGTGGAAACCCGACCTCCGACCCTGATTCTGCGCATCGCCGACCCACTCCAGGGCTACGCCGATGATCCCGCCGCCCGCGTGTCCGCCGCCACGGTTCGCGTCGGACCAGACGAGCGCAAAGGCCGGGGGATCGTGCTGGGGGAACTGGACGGCCAGTCGCTTCTGCTGACGCTCGACGCCGGGCCGGACGCGACCGTCACCGTCGCGCCGTCCCGCGGGGTGTCGCTGGACGGAACGGTGATGGCGCGCGACGTTCCGGGCGGAATCGCCCTGATCCGCGTGCCGGCCCGGCTGCGCGCGGCGCCGCTGCGTCTGGACACCCCGGCGGTCAGCGAGCCGGTGACAGCGGTCCTGGAGCGGGGCGACGACACGGCGGCGGGCATTCTGGCGGCCCGGCGCGCCGATCCGCAAGCCGCGCCGGGGGTGGAGGCGACGCTGTTCCAGGCCGATTTGACCGGGCCGGATCCGGCGCCGGGCGACCCGCTGGTGGACGAGGCGGGCAATTTGCTGGGCGTGGCCCGTCCGGGTCCGCCGCCGGGTGGCACGCACGGCCTGTCCGCCTTCGTCCCGGTGATGGAGGCGCTGGCCCGCCTGGGGGTGGAGGTGACGCAGCTCGCTCCCCGGCCAACTCCGTCCCATGGCCCAATTCCGTCCCGTGGGATACCGGTCCATGACGGCAGACTTGACGGGACCCGCCGTCCCCCCACATAGACCCGTGTTCCGATGTGCCTATGTCGGCCGGTGTCACGCCGGGCCGTTCGGGCACGGGCGCTTCTTCCTTGGACCACGGTCACGATGACTTCCCACGATCCCATCCAGTGGCACGGCACCACCATCCTCTCGGTCCGCAAGAACGGGCAGGTGGTCATTGCCGGCGACGGCCAAGTGTCCGTCGGCCAGACGGTCATGAAATCGAACGCCCGCAAGGTGCGCTGGCTCGCCGGCGGCACGGTGATGGGCGGCTTCGCCGGCGCCACCGCCGACGCGCTGACCCTGTTCGAGCGGCTGGAGACCAAGCTGGAGAAGCACCCCGGCCAGCTCCTGCGCGCCTGCGTCGAGATGGCCAAGGACTGGCGCACCGACCGCTACCTGCGCCGGCTGGAGGCCATGATGGCCGTGGCCGACCGCAACGTCAGCCTGATCCTGACCGGCAACGGCGACGTGCTGGAGCCGGAGGATGGCCTCATCGGCATCGGCTCCGGCGGCGCCTACGCCCTGTCGGCGGCGCGCGCGCTGGTCGACGTCGATGGTCTGGACGCGGAGGCCGTGGCCCGCAAGGCGATGAAGATCGCCGCCGGCATCTGCGTCTACACCAACGAGAACGTCACGCTTGAAAAGCTCTAACCCTCAGACCGGGTCCCCAGCCATGTCCGCCCCCAGCATCGCCGCCGCCACCGCCGCCTTCAGCCCGCGCGAGATCGTCTCCGAACTCGACCGCTACATCGTCGGCCAGCACGAGGCCAAGCGCGCGGTCGCCATCGCGCTGCGCAACCGCTGGCGCCGCCAGCAGCTCCCCGAGGGGCTGCGCGAGGAGGTTCTGCCCAAGAACATCCTGATGATCGGCCCGACCGGCGTCGGCAAGACGGAGATCGCCCGCCGTCTGGCGAAGCTGGCCCAGGCGCCCTTCCTGAAGGTCGAGGCGACCAAGTTCACCGAGGTCGGCTATGTCGGCCGCGACGTCGAGCAGATCGTCCGCGATCTGGTGGAGGCCGCCATCGGCCTGACCAAGGAGCGGCTGCGCAAGGAGGTCGCCGCCAAGGCCGAGCTGCGCGCCGAGGAACGCGTGGTCGACGCGCTGTGCGGCGAGAACGCGAGCCCGGAGACGCGGCAGAAGTTCCGCAAGATGCTGCGCGAGGGCACGCTGAACGACCGCGAGATCGAAATCCAGGTGGCCGACACCGCCGGCGGCCTGCCGACCTTCGACATCCCCGGCATGCCGGGCGCCCAGATGGGCATGCTCAACCTGAACGACATCTTCGGCAAGGCGCTGGGCGGGCGCACCAAGTCCCGGCGCATGTCCGTCGCCGAGAGCTACACCGTTCTGATGGCGGAAGAGTCGGACAAGCTGCTGGATCAGGAAAAGGTCGTTTCGGAAGCGATCCAGGCGGTCGAGCAGAATGGCATCGTCTTCCTCGACGAGATCGACAAGATCTCCGCCCGCTCCGACTACAAGGGCGGCGCTGACGTCAGCCGAGAGGGCGTGCAGCGCGACCTGCTGCCGCTGATCGAGGGCACGACTGTCAGCACCAAGCACGGTGCTGTGAAGACCGACCACATCCTGTTCATCGCGTCGGGCGCCTTCCACCTGTCCAAGCCGTCGGACCTGCTGCCGGAACTTCAGGGCCGTCTGCCGATCCGCGTCGAGCTGAAAGCGCTGGAGCAGGAGGATTTCCGCCGCATCCTGACCGAGCCGGAAGCCAGCCTGATCAAGCAGTACAAGGCCCTGCTGAAGACCGAGGAGGTCGATCTCGTCTTCACCGACGACGCCATCGACGAGCTGGCCCGCCTCGCCACCGACATCAACGCGACGGTGGAGAACATCGGGGCGCGGCGCCTGCATACCGTTTTGGAGCGGCTGCTGGAGGACATCAGCTTCACCGCCAGCGACAAGGCCGGCCAGACCGTGACCATCGACGCGGAGACCGTCCGCGCCCAGGTCGGCGGCCTCGCCAAGAACGCCGACCTGTCGAAGTTCATTCTGTAAGACGCGTCGCGGCTATTTCATCGGTGATCCCCTCTCCCCTCTGGGGAGAGGGTTAGGGTGAGGGGGTTGTGCTTGTGCCGGACCTACCGCCACGGGCAACCCCCTCACCGGCCCTCCGGGCCACCCTCTCCCCAGAGGGGAGAGGGTTATGAGAGTCCACCCGCCTTGATCGGCTTTCTTGATCGGCGGCCCGGCTGGCCTTAGGATGGCCGGCGTCTCACCACGGCAGGATGCGCAGAACGATGGATTTCAACCCGACCGCAACGTCCGTTCGTTTCGTCTTCGGGGAAATCCGCGTCCATGCCTGCTTCCATCACGCCGCCCGCCATCATCCTGGCGAACCTGTCCTGGTCCACGCCTGACGGGCGTTCAGTCCTATCCGACATCAGCCTGGGTTTCGGCCTTGAACGGACCGGGCTCGTCGGACGCAACGGCACCGGGAAATCGACCCTTCTCAAGCTGATGACGGGCGCGCTGCGTCCGCAATCCGGGACGGTGTCCGTCCGTGGCAGCCTGGGAATCCTGAATCAAAACCTGTCGGTGAGACCGGACGACACGGTGGCCGGGCTGTTCGGCGCGACCGCCATGCTGGACCTGTTGCGCCGCGCCGAGCGGGGCGACGCGGACGCCGACGCGCTGGCCGAGGTGGATTGGACGCTGGAAGGCCGCATCCGGTCGGCGCTCGGCCGGGTGGGGCTGGAGGCGGAGCCCGAGACGCCGCTGACGCGCCTGTCGGGCGGCCAGCGCACGCGCGCCGCCCTGGCCGCGGCGATCTTCCCGGAGCCCGATGTCCTGCTGTTGGACGAGCCGACCAACGATCTCGACCGCGAGGGGCGGGAGGCGGTCGTCGGGCTGCTGGCCTCCTGGCGGGCCGGGGCGGTGGTGGTCAGCCACGACCGCGACCTGCTCGACCGCATGGACGCCATCGTCGAGCTGACCTCCCTCGGCGCCACCCGCTACGGCGGAAACTGGAGCCATTACCGCGCCGGCCGGGCGCTGGCCCTCGACGCCGCCCACCACGATCTGGCGGATGCCGAGAAACGCGTGGCGGAGGCGGCCCGGACGGCTCAGGCCACCGCCGAACGGAAGGCGCGCAAGGACCGGGCGGGGCAGCGGAAGGCGGCGAAAGGCGATCTGCCGCGCATCCTCCTGGGTGGCCGGAAGGAGCGCAGCGAGGCCACCGGCGGCGACAACGCCCGCCGCGCCGCCCAGCAGAAGGCCGACGCGCTCGGCGCCGTGGCCACCGCCCGCGCGCGCATCGAAGTCCTTCAGCCGTTGTCGGTCGTGCTGCCGCCCACCGGCCTTCCGCCCGGCCGGACCGTGCTGACGCTCGACGGCGTCACCGATGGCTATGAAGCGGGAAGGCCGGTCGTCCGCGAACTGTCCTTCACCATCACCGGGCCGGAGCGCGTCGCCATCACCGGACCCAACGGGTCGGGCAAGACGACGCTGCTGGGGCTCGTCGCCGGCCATCGCGCCCCCTGGTCCGGGACGGTTCGCGTCGTTGCCGGCGCTGTCATGCTCGACCAGCGGGTGAGCCTTCTCGATCCGTCGGCGACGATCCTAGACAATTTCCGGCGCCTCAACCCGCGGGAAGGGGAGAACGCCTGCCGGGCGTCGTTGGCCCGCTTCATGTTCCGCGCCGACGCCGCGTTGCAGCGCGTGTCAACCCTCAGCGGCGGGCAGACGTTGCGCGCCGGCCTCGCCTGCGTCCTCGGCGGCACCGTCCCTCCACCCCTGCTGATCCTGGACGAGCCGACCAACCACCTAGACATCGAGTCCATCGAAGCGGTGGAAGCCGGGCTGCGCGCCTATGACGGGGCACTGCTGGTGGTCAGCCACGACGAGGCCTTCCTCGACGCCATCGGGCTCACGCGCCGGCTGGACCTCACCAGTCCGTCAGGAAGCGCTCCTTCGGCAGGTGGATGACGACCGACGTGCCGGTCCCCTCCAGCGAGCGGATTTCCAGCCGGCCGCCATGCCGCTCCACCAGCGACTTGGCGATGGACAGGCCCAGCCCGATCCCCTCGAACCGGCGGGCCAGCGAGGAATCGCCCTGGAAGAAGGGCTGGAAGACGGTTTCCAGGCGGTCTTCAGGAATGCCCACGCCGCTGTCGAACACCTCGGCCACCAGGGCGCCCGCGGAATCGACGCGGGCCGACACGCCGATGCGTCCACCTTCCGGCGTGAACTTGATGGCGTTGGACAGGAGATGCAGCAGCACCTGCTTCAGCGCCCGCGGATCGGCGAGCAGGGGCGGCAGCTCGCTGGCGATGTCGGCCTCGACGTGCAGCTTGCCGCGCTCCGCCCGCTTGGCGACCAGACGGACGCAGGACACCACCACGTCGCGGAAGTCGCACAGCGCCTCCTCCAGGCCGACCTGACCGGCCTCGATGGTGGCCATCTCCAGCAGGTCGTTGATGTTGGCCAGCAGCAGCTCGCCCGAGCGTTTGATCTCCGCCGCGAAGTTGACGTACATGGGATTCTCCAGCGACCCCAGCATCTGCTGGTGGATCACGTCGGCGAAGCCCAGGATGCCGTTCAGCGGCGTGCGCAGCTCGTGGCTCATGTTGGCGAGGAAGGCGGTCTTGGCGCGGTTGGCCAGCTCTGCCGCCTCCTTGGCCTCGATCAGCGCCTGCTCGGCGGCCTTGAAGGCGCTGAGGTCGCGCAGCATCGCGACGAAGACGTGGAAGCCCGGCAGGTCGATCTCCGACAGGGACAGCCAGACGACCATGGCGGTGCCGTCCCGCCTGAGGGCGGTCACTTCCCGCCCGACGCCGATGACCTGCCGCACCCCCGTCTCGTTGTAACGGCGCATGTAGGTGCCGTGCTTAGCGGCTTCCTCCGGCGGCATCAGGATGGTGATGTGCCGGCCGGTCAGCTCATCCGGATCGTAGCCGAGAAGCTGTTCCGCCGCTTGGTTGGCGGCCAGGATGATGCCGCGGGCGTCCACGGTCAGGATGGTTTCGACCGCCTGTTCCACGATGGCGCGGTTGCGCGCCTCGCTGCGCTGAAGCTCCTCGTCGGCGGCGCGGGCGGTCGTCACGTCCTCGATCACCATGGCCAGCGCCTGCGGCCGGCCGTCGGAGCCGTGCAGGCAGGACGGGCGCATGGCGGCGCGCATCACCCCGCCGTCGGCGCGCAGGAACCGCTTCTCGAAGGGGTCCGGCGCCGCCTCGCCCCGCATCACCCGGCCGAAGCGCAGGCTTTCCCAGGCCCAGTCCTCCGGGTGGGTGACGTCGGCCAGATGCCGGCCGGTCATGTCCTGCGGGCTGTATCCCAGGCTGTTGGCGAAGGCGGGGTTGGCGGCCAGAATGCGCCCGTCCGGCGCGGCCACGACCATGCCGACCGACGCGCTGTCGAAGATGGTGCGGAACAGGGCGTCCGTCACGCCATGCTGGGGCATCACGGACCCGACCTCGGCGGTCATACGATAATCCCGTCTGGTCAAGCCTGGCTTCGGGGCAACCCGGACGGGATGGTAAGGGATTCAGCGCGGCGAAAGCGAACGCGAAACGTCCGGTTGCCCAGGCCGAAGGTGCGACCGATTAACCCACAAGGCAAATCAGGGCGTTGCGAGGTCTTCTCATCCTATCGCCGCCGTGGAGCCGTCCGCCGCCGCACCGCCGCGCCGCCGCGGGCCGGCGCCTCGTCCAGCAGAAGGAGCAGCCGGTCCAGCGTTCCGTCGTCCAGGTCGTGGATGCGTTCGGCCAACCGGTTCGCCAGCTCGGTCGCCTTCGGGTTGAGCCCGGCGGTGTCCACCGTCACCCGCGGGTGCGACAGGTCGGCCAGCCGCTCCAGCTCCTCCGCCTCGTCCCAGATGATGCCGAAATAGGCGCAGATCTGCCGGACGAGCTGGGCGGAGGGCTGGCCGCGCTTGCCATGCTCCAGCGCCGACAGATAGGCCGAGGAGATGTGCAGGTCCGCCGCCATCTGCTTGAGCGTCACGCTCTTGCCCTCGCGCAGGGCGCGGACCCGTTCGCCGAAGGGTGTCATCGCGGCCTCGTCCTAGCGGTGCCAGCCCTGATGCTGGTCGCGCCGCCGCTTGATGAGGACGTACAGCGCCCCATCGCCGCCGTGCCGGGGCTGCGCCGGGCGCACCGCCAGCACCATCGGGCGCAGGGAGGCGTCGGCCAGCCAGCGCGGCACCGACTGTCGCAGCACGCCGACCCCGCCGGTGTAGGTGCCCTTGCCGGTGATGACCAGCACGCAGCGCCGCCCCTCGTGCCAGGCGCGGTGGACGAAGCCGCACAGGGCGCCGTGGGCCTGGGCCTGGCTCATCCCGTGCAGGTCGATGCGCCCGTCGATTTCCATCTCGCCGCGCGAGAAGCGGTCGGCGGTGCGGCGGTCGATGTTGTCGAGGTTGCCGACCTTCAGCGGCGGCTGCGACGGGCGCCCGCCCTTCGGCACGCCGCCGCGCGGCGGCAGGGTGGGGGGCGGGGAAGCGGTGGTGGCGACCGGTTCCGGCTCGGCCGCGGGGGCGGCGGGAGGATCGGGGTCCTCGATGGTCCGGCCCGGCATCGGCTCCGCGTCGCGCATGGCGATCCGCCACAGCCGCCGTTCCTCGGTGGAGACCGAGCGGCGGCGGCTCATGGCATGGACCTCGGCGCGGCCCGTCCGGGCGCGCAGGTCGAAGGGCGGGGCGGATCAAACACGGCTAAACACGGGTTCCGGCGCGGGTTGCTCAGCGATAAACCCTTGAACACTCAGTCGTGTCAATCCTCCACCAGCAGAATGTGAAGGCGCCGCGGCCCGTGGGCGCCCAGCTCGATCCGCATCTCGATGTCGCCGGTCCGCGACGGCCCGGTGATGAAGTTGACGGTGCGGGGCAGGGCGCCCTTTCCGCCATCCGTCGCCCCGGCGGCGCGCAGGCGGTCCCAGGCGTCCTCCATGGTGCCGACGATCTGGCCGCGCTTCAGCACGACGATGTGGGTGTCGGGCAGGAAGTTCAGCGTGGTCGGCCGCTCGGCTCCGGACAGCAGCATCAGCGTGCCGGTTTCCGCCACCCCGGCGAAGGCGCCGGTCAGCGACGCGCCGTCGCTGTCGCGGGCGCGACCCTTGGTCACCGTCAGGGTCGGGCGCTGGTCCCAGGGGATGGGGTCCAAGGCGGTGTCCGGGGCGACCCGGACCTCGGCGGGCAGGTTCAGCCCGGCCAGATAGTCGGCCACCGCCCCCGGCACCTCGGCCATCCCGCCCAGAAGTTCGACGGTTGCCGAGACCTCCGTCGCCATGGCGGCGAACAGCTCGACCTGCTCGTCGTGGGGACGCTGGGCGCGGGCCGGGATCAGGTTGCGCGGGTGGGTGGCGAGTCTTTGGCGCGCCTCCTCGGACCCCTCGGCGGAGTTCAGCGCCTTGCGGATGCCGCCCAGGATCTGGGCGCGGGCGGAGCTGGTGTCGGCCATGGTCAGCGCGTCCCCTTCTTTTCGGCCGCTTTCCTTTCGGCCCACATCTGCTGGAAGGTCTTGCCCTCCGGCGCCGGCATGTCGCGGTGCCGGGTCCAGCCCTGCGCCAGCGGCAGGCGGGCGAAACGCCCCTTGCCGCGGCCCAGCATCCCCAGCGCCCGCACCGCCATGCGGGTGGCGGCGTGGTACAGCGCCGGGCGCCGCGCGAACCAGCCCCAGAGCGCCAGCCCCCGGCGCATGGCGGCGGGCTGGAGGTTCTGTTCGAACTCCTTCTCCCGCCAGTGGCGCATCATCTTGGGCAGGGGGATGCGCATCGGGCAAACCGCCTCGCACCGCCCGCAGAAGGTGGAGGCGTTGGGCAGGTGCCCGGCCTCCTTCACCCCCAGCAGGGCGGGCTGCATCACCGACCCGATCGGCCCCGGATAGACCCAGCCGTAGGCGTGGCCGCCGACCGATCCGTAGACCGGACAGTGGTTCATGCAGGCACCGCAACGGATGCAGCGCAGCACGTCCTGGAACTCGGTGCCGAGCAGCGCCGACCGCCCGTTGTCGAGCAGAACGACGTGGAACTCCTCCGGCCCGTCGAGGTCGCCGGGGCGGCGCGGCCCGGTGGAGAAGGTGGTGTAGGCCGACGCCTCTTGGCCCGTCGCGGAGCGCGCCAGCAGGCGCAGCACAAGCGCCGCGTCCTCCAGCGTCGGCACCACCTTGTCGATGGTGGCGATCACCACATGGACGCGGGGCAGGATCTGCGTCAGGTCGCCGTTGCCCTCGTTGGTGACGATGACGGTCGAGCCGGTCTCCGCCACCATGATGTTGGCGCCGGTGATGCCGACGTCGGCCTGCTGGAACTTGCGGCGCAGCACCTGCCGCGCCTCGGCGATCAGCACCTTGGGCTCGTCCAGCACGCGGTCCGCCGGCAAGTCGGTGTGGGCCTGGCGGAAGGTGCCCTCCACGTCCGCCTTGGACAGGTGGAAGGCCGGGGCGATGATGTGGCTCGGCGGCTCGCGCCGGAGCTGGATGATGTATTCGCCGAGATCCGTCTCGATGGGTGTCAGGCCGTTGGCTTCAAGGTGGTCGTTGATCCCGATCTCCTCGGAAATCATCGACTTGCCCTTGGTGACCGTCTTCGCCCCGACCTTGCGGCAGATGCCCAGGATGGCGTCGCGCGCCTCCTGGTCGGTGCGGCACCAGTGCACATGGCCGCCCTGCTCGGTGACCTTGCCCTCGAAGGCCTCCAGATAGGTGTCGAGGTTGGCCAGGACGTGGTTCTTCAGGTCGCGGCCCTGGTCGCGCAGAGCCTCGAACTCCGGCAGCCGGTCGGCGGCCTGTTTGCGGCGGTTGACGAACCCGGCCGGCGCGATGGCCAGGACCTTCTGGAGCCGCTCGTCGCTCAGCGCCTTGCGGGCGTTCTCGGGGAAGGCGTGGGTGGTCGGCTGCATGGCGTTATGTCCTCCCACTTTTTATGGGCTCACCGATGGGAGGGGTGTCGGTGACGCCGGCCAGCACCTCCGCGACATGGCGGACGCGGATGGCGGAGCCCTCGCGCTTCAGCTTGCCCGCCATGTTCAGCAGGCAGCCCATGTCGCCGGCCAGCAGCGTGTCGGCCTTGGTGCCCGCGATGTCGGCGGTCTTGGCCTCGACCATGCGGTTGGAGATGTCCGGGTACTTGACGCAGAAAGTGCCGCCGAAGCCGCAGCAGACCTCCGCCCCCGGAAGCTCGTTCAGCGTCAGCCCCTCGACCTTGGCCAGCAGGCGGCGCGGCTGCTCCTTTATGCCCAGCTCGCGCAGGCCGGAGCAGCTGTCGTGGTAAGTGATCGTGCCGTCGTAGCGCGCGCCGGTGTCCGTCACCCCCAGCACGTCGGTCAGGAAGGACACCAGCTCGTGCGTGCGCGCCGACAGGTGCCGGGCGCGCGCCGCCCAGGCTGGGTCGTCGGCCAGAAGCTCCGGGTAATGCTTGCGGATCTGCCCGGCGCAGGAGCCGGAGGGGACGACCACGTGATCGAACCCTTCGAAGGCGGCGATGGTGCTGCGGGCGAGATCGCTGGCGGTGGCGCGGTCGCCGGCGTTGAAGGCCGGCTGGCCGCAGCAGGTCTGGGACGCGGGCACTTCGACCGTGCAGCCGGCGTCCTCCAGCAGCTTCACCGCGGCGAAGCCGACCGTCGGGCGGTAGACATCGACGAGGCAGGTGACGAACAGCCCCACTCGGGGGGCGGGGCGGGTGTCGGCCATGGTGTCCTGTTCTTCTTGTGTGCTTATCCCCTCACGCTGGCGACTGTAGGTCGTCCTGTTGGGGATGGCAACGGGCCGGGCCGGCGGCGTCCGGTCGCGGTGCGCCGCTGGTCGAAGGGTCTTGCACAACCAAAAGTAAAAAGGACGAACATACAGAAAGCGAAACAAACAATGGGGCCGGCACGCTTTCTGTTTCAAAAAGATGGAAAACGTTTTTACCAAAATGAAATCTAAATTCACATATCGTCCGTATACGAAGACAGGCTGGCCGATCGCTTCGGTCATGAAGATCATCTGGAAGTTGTAGCGATTGTCGTGTGAGGGGAGGGGGCAAGTCCATGAGTCTGATGGGATTTTTCCGGGGTGGGTCCAAGGGTGGCAACGGGCGCGGCGCTGAACTGGCCGAGCTGACCGAAGCGCTCGACCTCTACGGCAACCACGCCGGCGTCGGCCTGTGGGACGCGGTGTTCCACAACGGCGACCCGGCGCATCCGCAGAGCCGCTGGACCTGGTCCGGGCAGTTTCGCCGGCTGCTCGGCTTCGAGGGCGAGCAGGATTTCCCGAACCTGATGACTTCCTGGTCGGACCGCCTGCACCCGGACGACAGCGCCCCGACCTTCGCCGCCTTCGGTGCCTTCCTGGCCGACGCCAGCGGCCGCACGCCCTTCAACGTGCGCTACCGCGTCAAGATGCGCGACGGCTCCTACCGCTGGTTCCGCGCCATCGGCGGCTGCCGGCGCAACGCGGCCGGCGTGGCGCTGCGCGCCTGCGGCTCGCTGATCGACGTCCAGGAGGAGGAGGAGATGCGCCAGCGCGCCGGCTCCCTCGCCGCCGACTTCGACGCGAAGGTCAAGAGCGTGGTGCAGGCGGTGTCCGGCAGCTCGGCCGACATGCAGGGCGTGTCGCGCCAGCTCGGCGCCCTGTCGGAACGGTCGACCCGCCAGAGCGCAGAGGCGGCCAGCGCCACCGCCCAGGCGGCGTCCAACGTCCAGGCGGTCGCCGCGGCGGCGGAGCAGCTTTCCGCCTCCATCGGGGAAATCGGCCAGCAGGTCGAGCGGTCGGTCGCCATCGCCCGCGAGGCCGTGTCTCGCACCGAGCAGATCGGCGGCACCGCCGACAGCCTCGCCCAGTCGGCGCAGCTCATCGGCGACGTGGTGAAGCTGATCCAGGGCATCGCCGGGCAGACCAACCTGCTGGCGCTCAACGCAACCATCGAGGCGGCGCGCGCCGGCGAGGCCGGCAAGGGCTTCGCCGTGGTGGCGAGCGAGGTGAAGAGCCTCGCCAACCAGACCGCCAAGGCGACCGAGGACATCTCCGCCCAGATCGCCGGCATCCAGGCGGCGACCAACCAGACGATCGGCGCCATCCAGGGCATCGGCGAGACGATCCGGTCGATCAACGAGATCTCCACCACCATCGCCTCGGCCGTGCAGGAGCAGGCGGCGGCGACTCAGGAGATCTCCAACAACGTCGCCCAGGCCGCCCGCGGCACCGACGAGATCGCCCGCAGCATCGAGGCGGTCAGCGTGGCGGCGAACGAGACGGCGCAGGCTTCCACCCTCGTCATCCGCTCCTCCTCCGACCTCTCGGGCCAGTCCGACAGCCTGAAGCATCAGGTCGAGACCTTCCTGCAGGCGCTGAAGGCGTCCTGACGGCAGGACCGGCGCGGGGAAGGGGGATCTCCGCGCCGGCCCCTGGGAGACGATGCTTTGGCTCAGGCCACCAGAGTCACCGCGATCGTGCACATGACGACACCGATGCCGGTGTCGAGCGCCCGCCACGCGCCGGGCCGGGCGAAGACGGGCCGCAGCAGGCGCGCACCAAAACCTAGCGCGAAGAAGAACAGGACGGACGCGGTCATCGCCCCCAGTGCGAAGGCGTGCTTGCCCTCGGCGAACTGGGTGGACACCGACCCGACCAGCACCACCGTGTCCAGATAGACGTGCGGGTTCAGCCAGGTCAGCGCCAGGCAGGTCGCCAGCGTCGCGCCGAGCCCCGCCGGGACCGCTGCCGCGGGGTCCAGCGCGCCGCCCGCCTGCCAGGCCGAGCGGAAGCTGCGCAGCCCGTAGACCAGCAGGAAGGCCGCCCCGGCGTAGCGGGTCGCCGTCTCCAGCCAGGGCAGCCATTGGGCGGCCTGGGCGAAGCCGCCGACCCCGGCCAAGATCAGCAGAGCGTCCGACACCGCGCAGGTCGCGCAGACGGCCAGCACATGCTCCCCGCGCAATCCCTGGCGCAGCACGAAGGCGTTCTGCGCGCCGATGGCGACGATCAGGCTGAGACCCAGCAGAAGGCCGGGAAGAAAGGCGGAGAGCATGGCGGCCCCATTCGTTGGCGATAGTGCGACGGAGGCCGTTCCCCTACCATCGCCGTCCGGATTAGAATAACTAAAGTCTCTTATCCGGATTAAGGAACGCTAAGCCATGCTGGACTACGCCCTGCTCGCCGCGCTGGCCGCGGTGGTCCGCACCGGCAGCTTCGAGCGGGCGGCGGCGCAGCTCCACGTCACCCCCTCCGCCGTGTCGCAGCGGGTGAAGTTGCTGGAGGAGCGGATGGGGACGATCCTGGTGGTGCGCGGATCGCCCTGCACCGGCACCCCCGCCGGCCTGCGGCTGAGCCAGCACGCGGAGCGGGTGGCCCTGCTGGAAAGCGAGTTGCGCGACGGGCTTCCAGGACTGCCGCAGGACGGGCCGGCGGTGACGGTGCGCATGGCGGTCAACGCCGACAGCCTCGCCACATGGTTCGTCGCCGCGATGGCCGGGACGCCGGACGTGCTGTTCGACCTCGTCCTCGACGACCAGGAGCACAGCGCCGACTGGCTGCGCCGGGGAGAAGTGCTGGCGGCGGTGACGTCCGGCGCCCAGCCGGTGCAGGGCTGCGACAGCACCCCGCTGGGTGCCTTGCGCTACGTGGCGACGGCCAGCCCGGATTTCCTGCGCCGGCATTTCCCCGATGGGGTGGAGGCGGCGGCTTTGGCCCGCGCACCGCGCCTGACCTACAACAGCAAGGACCGGCTGCAGACGCAGTGGACCCGTCAGGCCTTCGGGGTGGAGATCGCCTCGCCGACCCACTGGATGCCCTCCACCCACGCCTTCGTGGACGCGGCGCTGGCCGGGCTCGGCTGGGGCATGAATCCGGAGCCGCTGGTCGCCGGCGCTTTGCGCGACGGGCGGCTGGTCGCGCTGGTGCCGGGCCAGCCGCTCGACGTGCCGCTGTTCTGGCAGCGCAGCCGCATCGCCAGCCGCACCCTGGCCGACATCACGCGCTCGGTGTTGACGACGGCGCGCGCCCGCTTGACGCAAGTCTGACGCTTACCGGTTCGCCGTCGGCACCATCATGCTCGCCAGGAAGAGGGCGGCGGCGGCGACCACGATGCTCGGCCCACCCGGCAGGTCCCAGTTCAGCGAGGAGAGCAGACCGCCCAGCACCGCGGCGATCCCGAAGACCGAGGCCAGGGCGGCCATCGCCTCCGGCGTGCGGGAGAAGCGGCGGGCCGCCGCCGCCGGGATGATGAGAAGCGAGGTGATCAGCAGGATGCCGACGATCTTCATCGCCGCCGCGATGACCAGCGCGATCAGCAGCATGAAGGCCAGCCGCAGCGCCTCCACCGGCATGCCCTCCACCCGCGCCAGATCCTCGTCCACCGTCACCGCCAGCAGCCGGCGCCACAGCAGCAGCAGCCCGCCCAGCGCCGCCGCCCCGCCGGTGTAGATCCAGGCCAGATCGCCGGTGGTGACGCTGAGGATGTCGCCGAACAGATAGGCGACCAGATCGACGCGCAGCGTCTCCAAGAAGGCGATGGCGACGAGGCCCAGCGACAGCGACGAATGCGACAGGATGCCCAGCACGGTGTCCGTGGCCAGCGCGCGGCGCCGCTGCAGCCCGACCAGCGCCAGCGCCAGCGCGACGCAGACCCCGACCACGCCGATCAGCGGGTTGACGCCCAGCAGGAAGCCCAGCGCCACCCCCAGCAGGGCGGAATGGGCCAGCGTGTCGCCGAAATAGGCCATGCGCCGCCACACCACGAAGGAGCCCAATGGGCCGGCGACCAGCGCGATGCCGCAGCCGGCGGCCAGCGCGCGCAGAACGAAATCATCCATGGCAGCAGTCCCCGTCATGGCCGGGCACCACGGCGCCGTCGCTGGCGTGCGCGTGGTCGTGGTGATGGACATAGACAGCCAATGCGTCGGCGTGGCCGCCGAACAGGGCGCGGTATTCCGGGTGGCGCCGCACGTCCTCCGGCGCGCCCTGGCAGCAGACATGGCCGTTGAGGCAGAGCACGCGGTCGGTGCGGGCCATCACCGTGTGCAGGTCGTGGCTGACCAGCAGCACGCCGCAGCCGCGGGTGCGGCGCAGAGTCTCGATGCGCCCGAACAGCTCGGCCTGCCCATGGACGTCCACCGCCTGGTCGGGCTCGTCGAGCACGAGAAGCTCGGGATCGCCGAGCAGGGCACGGGCCAGCAGCACCCGCTGCATCTCGCCGCCGGACACCGTCTGCACCGGGCTGGCGGCGAGGTGGGAGACGCCGGCCTCCTCCAGCGCCGCGGTGATGCGCGCCTCGGTCACCGGGCGCCACAGCGCCAGGAAGCGGCGGACCGTCAGCGGCAGGGTTGCGTCGACGGTCAGGCGCTGTGGCATGTAGCCAATGCGCAGGCCCCGGCGGCGCTCCACCACCCCGGATGAGGCGCGGACGAGGCCCAGCACGGCGCGCACCAGCGTCGTCTTGCCAGCACCGTTGGGGCCGATCAGCGTGACGATCTCGCCGGGCCGCACCTCCAGATCCACGCGGTCGAGGATCGTCCGCCCGCCCAGCCGCACCGTCAGGCCCTTGGTGTCGACCAGGGGAGGGGCCAGGGACGGGATCGGCGAACACGCCGCGTGGGGAGCCGCGTGATGGGCCCCGTGATGGATTGACATGTTATGTTATAACGTGACATTGCTGGAAACGAAGACAGCTATGCGCCGGAAAGACCCGGCTGTCCAGTCAGACGATGAGGAACCCACCCATGCGTGCCGCGATGCGCCCCCTGCCGCTCCTTGCCCTTGCTGCAACCCTCGCCGCCGCCCTTTCCGCCAGCCCGGCGCTGGCCGAAGCGCCGAAGGTCGTCGCCTCGATCAAGCCGGTCCATTCCCTGGTCGCCGCGGTGATGGAGGGAGTGGCGGAGCCGGCGCTGATCGTGCGTGGCGCGGCGTCCCCCCACACCTACGCCATGAAGCCGTCGGACGCGAAGGCGCTGGCCGCCGCCGACCTCGTCTTCTGGATCGGGCCGGAACTGGAAGGCTTCCTCGAAAAGCCGGTGACGGCGAACGCGAAGAAAGCCACCTCCGTCACGCTGCTGGAGGCGCCGGGCGTCACCCTGCTCGACGCCCGCGAGGGCGGCGCCTGGGAGGCCCACGACCATGGGCATGAACACAAGCACGATCACGGACACGATCATAAGCATGAGGACAAGCACGCCGATGAGGACGGGCACGGCCATGACGAGGTGAACACCCACATCTGGCTCTCCCCCGCCAACGCCCGCGCCATGGTCGCGGCCATCGCCGAGGCTCTGGCGGCCAAGGACCCGGCCAACGCCGCCGCCTACACCGCCAACGCCGAGCGCACCGCCCGCTCCATCAACGCGCTGGACGCGGAGCTGAAGGCGGCGCTGGCCCCGGTGGCCGGCAAGCCCTTCGTCGTCTTCCACGACGCCTACCAGTATTTCGAGGCGCAGTACGGCCTGAACGGTGTCGGCGCCATCACCGTCAACCCGGAACGCCGCCCCTCGGCCAAGCGGTTGTCGGAGATCCGCGCCAAGATCGGCGGCCTCGGCGCCGCCTGCGTCTTCGCCGAACCGCAGTTCGAGCCGGCGCTGGTCAACACCATCGTCGAGGGCACCCCGGCGAAGAAGGGCGTGCTCGATCCCGAGGGGGCGGACCTGAAAGACGGCCCGGGCCTCTACCCCGCGCTGATGCGCAACATCGCCGCCTCGCTGACGGACTGCCTGGGGTCATAAAGGTTCTGGGCGGCGGTCATGGCGTTTGGCCTTTACAGCCCTCTCCCCTCTGGGGAGAGGGTGGCCCGAAGGGCCGGTGAGGGGGATAGGGGTGGCGGTGCGTCCGGCAAAAGCGCAACCCCCTCACCCTAACCCTCTCCCCAGAGGGGAGAGGGGACTTCAATTACACTGACCTTGGAGTTCTCGGCGCTTAAGCCCCGCCCCCGGCTGTGCTAGACCCGTGTCGGAATTCTCCCAGGGAGGCAGGCATGAAGATCGGGGTCGTCGGATGCGCGGGGCGCATGGGGCAGATGCTGGTGCGCGAGATCGCCGCCACGCCGGGCTGCACGCTGGCCGGCGGCACGGAGCGGGTGGGCGGCCCGGCGCTCGGCAAGGACATCGGCGTCCTCGCCGGTCTTGAGCCGCTGGGCGTCGTCGCCATCGACGACACGGCGGCCCTGTTCGCCGAGGCCGACGCGGTGATCGACTTCACCAGCCCGGACGCCAGCGTCCGCCACGCCGCGCTGGCCGCCCAGTCGGAAACGGTGCTGGTCATCGGCACGACCGGCATCGGCCCGGCCCAGCAGGAGGCCATCGCCCAGGCCGCCACCCACACCCCGATCGTCCAGTCGCCGAACATGTCGCTGGGCGTCAACCTGCTGCTGGCGCTGGTCGAGCAGGTCGGCCGCGCGCTGGGCGACGACTACGACATCGACATCCTGGAGATGCACCACCGCAACAAGGTGGACGCGCCCTCGGGCACCGCGCTCGGCCTCGGCCGGGCGGCGGCGGCGGGGCGCGGGGTGGCGCTGGAGAATGTCTGGCAGAAGGTCCGCGACGGCCACACCGGTGTCCGCCCGCGCGGCGAGATCGGCTTCGCCACGCTGCGCGGTGGTGACGTGATCGGCGACCACACCGTGGTCTTCGCCGCCGAGGGCGAGCGGGTCGAGCTGACCCACAAGGCGTCAGGCCGCCAGATCTACGCCAAGGGCGCGGTCCGCGCCGCGCTGTGGGCCAACGACAAGCAGCCGGGCCTCTACAGCATGAAGGACGTGCTGGGCCTCTGACCGGTCAGGCCGCTCTTCAAGCGGCCGCCTCGTCCTCCGGCATGGCGTGCCCCTGCTCCCAGGCGAGCAGGGCGCGCTTGCGGGGGATGCCGTAGCGGTAGTTGTGGATGATCCCCGACTTCTGGATCACCCGGTGGCAGGGGATCAGCACGCAGACCGGGTTGCGCCCCACCGCCGCCCCCACCGCCCGCATGGCGGTCGGCTGGCCGATGGCGCGGGCCACGTCCTCGTAGGACACGACGGCGCCGGAGGGGATGCGCAGCAGCGCCTCCCACACCTTGATCTGGAAATTGGTGCCCTTCATCAGCAGGCGCAGCGGCTCGCCTCCTGCGGAACCGTCCCAGCGGAAGGCGCGGGCGGCGACCGGGCGGGTGACGTCGGCGTCCTCCACCAGACGGGCGGCCGGCCAGGCGGCGGCCATCTCGGCCAGCGCGTCGCGCCCGTCCTCCTCCTCGGCGAAGCTCAGCCAGCAGACGCCGCGCTCGGTGGCGGCGACCAGCGACGGGCCGAAGGGGGTCGGGTGCAGGCCCCAGCGGATGGTCAGCCCGCCGCCCAGCGCCTTGTACTCGCCCGGCGTCATCGCCTCGCAGGCGACGAACAGATCGTGCAGCCGCGACGGGCCGGACAGGCCGACGTCCAGCGCCACGTCCAGCACGCTCTGGTTCGCGGCGAGCAGACGCTTGGCGTTGTCCAGCGTCAGGAATTGCAGGAAGCGTTTCGGGCTGATCCCCGCCCATTGGGTGAACAGCCGCTGGAAATGGAAGGGGCTCATGCCGGCGACCGCGGCCAGCTCGTCCAGTCCCGGCTGGTCCTGCCAGTGGTCCACGAGATGACGGATGGCGGTGGCGATGGCGCGGTGGCGCCGCGCGTCGACCGGGTCTTCGGCGGGATTCAGGCACGGCATGGCGTTCTCTCCCAGGCTCCATGTCCGGCGCAGGATGCGCCGCCGGAGCGGGCCGACCAACCCGTTTCTTGCGCAACGCGCCTCGCGGTCAGGGCACCGGTTCGGGGTGGCAGGGGGCACGGCGCCACAGGGCCAGCGCGCCGCGCAGCGCCTTGGCGAAGTCCGCCCGCTCGTCCGGCGTCAGGAAGGCGCCGACGGCCACCGACTGCCCATGCGAGGAGAGAGTGACTTGGCCGCCGTGCCGGGGCGGGCCGTCCAGGGTGACGCGCAGCCAGTTGGGTTGAAGGCTCCAGCGCCGCTCCGGCTTGTTCCAGACGACGCGCTGGACGGTCAGGTCGGTGTCGGTCAGGCGCACCCGCTCATACAGCTGGGCGGCGCGGTTGTTGACGCGGAAGGCCAGCCAGAGGATCACCACGTCCAGCCCGCAGAAGGGCACCACCGGCCATGCCCCATTGGCGGCGAAGATGCCGGCGATCAGCAGGTTGGCGAGGATCACCACGCCCATCAGAACACGGAATCCGTGCCGTCCCAGGCTGCGATGCGGGTGCAGGATCGCGTCAAAGAAGACGCGGGAAGCCGGGGGCAGATTATGACTGGCCATGGTCATGCACACAAACTGGTGTGGCTTGGGCGCGGGTTCCACCCGGCGTGTTGGCCCATTCGCCATGTTTGCATGGACGGCCAGGGTCCCGCTATGCTGCGCGCCATGAAGCCCGCCGCCGTCCAGGAATTCTTCCGCCGCCTCAGCGCCGCCAACCCGGAGCCGAAGAGCGAGCTGGAATACGTCAATCCCTACACCCTGCTGGTCGCCGTCGTGCTGTCGGCGCAGGCCACCGATGTCGGCGTCAACAAGGCCACCGTCCCGCTGTTCCAAATCGTCACCACGCCGCAGCAGATGGTGGAGCTGGGGGAGGAGCGGCTGCGCGGCTACATCAAGACCATCGGCCTGTTCAACACCAAGGCCAAGAACGTCATCCGTCTGTCGGAAATCCTGATCGCCCAGTATGGCGGCGAGGTGCCGCGCGACCGCGAGGCGCTGGAAACCCTGCCCGGGGTCGGGCGCAAGACCGCCAACGTGGTGCTGAACGTCGCCTTCGGCGAGGAGACCATCGCGGTGGACACCCACATCTTCCGCGTCGGCAACCGCACCGGCCTCGCTCCCGGCAAGACCCCCGACGCGGTGGAGGCCAAGCTGCTGAAGGTGGTTCCCAAGGCCTACCGCCGGCACGCCCACCACTGGCTGATCCTGCATGGCCGCTACGTCTGCAAGGCGCGCAAGCCCGACTGCCTCGTCTGCCCGGTCAGCGACCTGTGCGGCTTCAAGGACAAGGTCCTGTCGGCCGCCGCGGTGTGAGCGGCAAGGTGTGATGTTTCCCGTGAAACGCTTGCGATACCTGGAAAAAAAAAGCCCGGCGAGGGGTCGATCCCCGCCGGGCTTGCTCGCGAAACCGCGTTTAACGGCGTTTAGCCGTCCACCACGATGGGGTCCAGCGCCGCCGGGGCCGGGGCCGCTTCCGCCGGAGCGGCGGGGGCCGCGGCCGGCTTGGCCGCCGGGGTGTATTTGCCGATCTCGCCGTTCAGCAGGGCGCCGGCTTCGACCGCCAGCTCGCCGTACTTGATCGAACCGTTGATCTTGCCGGTGGAGCGCACGGTCAGGCGGCCACGCACGATGATGTCGCCCTCGAAGCGGCCGCCGATGTCGGCCTCGTCGATCTCCACGGCGCCCTTGAACAGGCCGGTTTCGGCGATCTCGATGGACCGGCCATCGCGCAGCTTGGCCTCCACCGTGCCTTCCACGACCAGGATGTCGCAGGACCCGATCTCACCGTTCAGGGAGATGTCGCGGCCGACGATCAGGCGGCGCTGGTCGCTGGCGAGCGGAGCGGCCGGCGCCGGAGCGACCGGGGCGGGGACCGCGGCGGGAGCGGCGGCCGGGGCGCCGTACCCCTCGGGACGGCGCGGCGTGGCACCCGGCAGGTCGACGGTGCGGCGCGGAATGTCCGTCGGCTTGTAGCTCGAACCGGGGATCGGGGCGCCGGCCGGCGGCTTCGGGGTGCTCGTGTTCATCTCGGGTCCCTTGGAGGAAATCGGCTCGGGTTGCGGCGTGCGGGCGACCGGGGCGGAGGCGGCCGGCGGATTCGCCGCGGACGGGTTGCTCAGGGAGGCAAGCGGCGACACCGCCGCCGCGGGTTCGGCGGCGCCCGCCTGTGGTGCGGCCAAGGTGGCCGGGTCGGCGCTTTGGGTCTTCGGCGCACCGACGGGCGGATTCTTTCGTCCGAACAGCATGAACGTTGATCCCCAGGTCAGTCAGGTCGTGAAGGTTGGCAGGTCGTCGAGGTCGGGTCATTGGAGGCGGTTTCGCATGAACCGGGCCCGATCGACGGCAGCCAAAAGACCACCCCGCCGGGGTAACACGGTCATCCGGCCGGCCGCAAGTGGGCTTTGGTGCACGGTCGGGGCCGCGCCGCCCAGCGGTCCGTCACGGCCCTTCCCGGCGGGAAAGGCCCGGCATGGACCCCGTCATGGAATGGTAGACATGGACCATGAAGGCGCTCGCGATCACCGGCACCAGCAGGTTGACGAAAGGAATTGTCGAAAGAAAGGCAATTACCGCGCCAGCCAAAAATGGTTTCAACGGGCTGGAACGCCGCAGAAACCCCGCCTCCTTCCGTCCCATCCGCCGGATCGCCACCATCTCGAAATATTCGCGGCCGAGAAGATAGCCGTTGGCGGTGTAGAAGATCAGCAGGTTCAACCCCGGCACCATCAGATACAGGGGCAGGGCGAACAGATTGACCAGCAGGACGATGGCGAAAAAGCGCAGCGCGGTCAGCAATTCTTCCCCGAGGCCGGTCTGGCGGGGCGGCGGCAACTGGGGATAGTGGCGCCGTTCCACCGCCTGCACCACCTCGTCCAGGAAGAAGCTGGACACCATGCCGACCGTAGCGGGAAACAGCACCCAGGCCAGCAGCAGGACGGCGAGCCCGCCCAGCACGTCCAGCACCCCGTCCACCCAGGCGTAGCCGGTCAGCGCCGTGTGGAACAGCGCCCACCACACGGCCCCGGCCAGCAGGGCGAAGGCCAGGATGGCGGACAGCACGCCGATCCACACGACGCGGCGGGAGGCCGGGTCGGAAAGCTGTCCGATGGCGAGAATCAGGGCGCGGATCATACGGACTCTCTCTATGGGGCCGTTGCAGTCGGGCGACGCTTATCTACGACGGAGGGCCGTTCCATTCCAGGGGGCCTTGCGCCGCGCTTGAGATGTGAGGGCGGGCCGCTATACTCGCGCCCGGTTTTGTTCAGCGGTCCAAACACCGCATTTCCCCAGCCTTTCCAAGGAGCGCCCATGGCCACGGCCGAATTCGACGTCACCGGCATCGGCAACGCCATCGTCGACGTGATCGCCCATGCCGACGACGCCTTCCTCACGGCCAACGGCATCGAGAAGGGCGCGATGACGCTGATCGACGCCGCCCGCGCCGAGGAGCTGTACGGCCGCATGGGTCCGGGCATCGAGGTGTCGGGCGGTTCCGCCGGCAACACCATGGCCGGCATCGCCTCGCTGGGCGGTCGGGGGGCCTACATCGGCAAGGTCCACGGCGACCAGCTCGGCCAGGTCTTCCGCCACGACATCCGCGCCGCCGGCGTGCATTTCGAGACGGCGGCCGGACACGGCGGCGCCCCGACCGCGCGCTGCCTGATCCTGGTGACGCCGGACGCCCAGCGCTCCATGAACACCTTCCTCGGCGCCTGCGTGGAGCTGGGGCCGGAGGACATCGACGAGGCGCTGATCGCCAACTCGCAGGTCACCTACCTGGAAGGCTATCTGTGGGACCCGCCCCGCGCCAAGGAGGCCTTCCGCAAGGCGGCGTCCACCGCCCACGGCGCCGGGCGCAAGGTCTCGCTCTCGCTGTCCGACAGCTTCTGCGTCCACCGCCATCACGCGGAGTTCCTGGACCTCGTCGAGGGCCACGTCGACATCCTGTTCGCCAACGAGCATGAGATCACCGCCCTCTACAAGACCGACCGCTTCGAGGATGCGCTGGAGGCGGTGAAGCGTCTCGGCAAGACCGCCGCCCTGACGCGCAGCGAGAAGGGCGCCGTCATCGTCTCCGGCGGCGAGGTGGTCGAGGTTCCCGCATCCCCGGTGGCCCGCGTGGTCGACACCACGGGGGCCGGCGACCTCTACGCCGCCGGCTTCCTCTACGGCTTCACCCGTGGCATGGCCCCGGCGGTGTGCGGCCGCATCGGCGCGCTGGCCGCGGCGGAGATCATCAGCCATGTCGGCGCCCGTCCGGACGTCGTGCTGGCCGATCTGCTTAAAGACGCGGGCGTTCCGGCCTAATTGCCGGAACAGCGCCTGTACGGTATAAGCTGGCGGACCTTCCCGTCCGCCGGCCCCGCCCCCATGCAAGTCTATCTGCCGATCGCCGAGATGTCGGTCAACGCCCTGCTCGTGCTCGGCATGGGGGGGCTCGTCGGCTTTCTGTCCGGCATGTTCGGGGTGGGCGGCGGCTTCCTGATGACGCCGCTGCTGATCTTCATCGGCGTTCCGCCCGCCATCGCGGTGGGCACCCAGGCCAACCAGCTCGTCGCCGCCAGCGTGTCGGGCGTGCTCGCCCACTGGCGGCGCGGCAACGTGGACGTCAAGCTCGGCGTCGTCATGCTGCTGGGCGGCATGGTCGGCACGGTGGTCGGCGTATGGATCTTCTCCATACTGCAGCGGATCGGCCAGATCGACGCGGCAATCACGCTGTCCTACGTCTTCTTCCTCGGCACCATCGGCACGATGATGATGGTGGAGGCCAGCCGCGCGCTGATCCGCCGCCGCGCCCCCACCGCCAAGCGGGGCAAGCTGCACCGTCACATGTGGCTGCACGGCCTGCCGCTGAAGATGCGGTTCCAGCGCTCCAAGCTCTACATTTCCGCCCTGCTGCCGGCCGGGATCGGGGCGGTCGGCGGGATGCTGGTGGCGATCATGGGCATCGGCGGCGGCTTCATGCTGGTGCCGGCGATGATCTATCTGCTGAACATGCCGACCGGTCTGGTGGCCGGCACCTCGCTGTTCCAGATCATCTTCACCACGGCGATGGCGACGCTGCTCCAGGCGGCGACCAACCAGACGGTGGACGTGATGCTGGCGCTGCTGCTGCTGATCGGCGGGGTGGTCGGCGCGCAGTTCGGCACCAAGGCCGGCGGCCGTCTGCGCGGCGAGCAGGCGCGCCTGCTGCTGGCCTCGCTGGTCGTCGCGGTGGCGCTGAAGCTCGCCTTCGATCTGGTGGTCGAGCCGAACGACGTCTTCACCATCTCGACGAGGATGTCGTGAGCGCTGTCCGCAGGGGCACCGGACGGCTGTGGTCCGTCCGGATCGCCGGCGGGCTGGTGGGGCTTCTGGCGGGGGTGTTCCTGGCCGCCACGGTGTGGGCGCAGCAGCTCGTCGCCGACCTGTCGAGCCACCTGATCGCCATCACCACCGGCTTCACCGGGACGGAGGTCGTGCTGTTCGGCACCACCGACGGGGCGGGCGACGTCGCCATCGTGGTGACCGGCCCGCGCACCCCGGTCACGGTGCGCCGCAAGGAGCGCATCGCCGGCATCTGGATCAACGCGCGCAGCGTGCGGTTCGAGCAGGTGCCCGGTTACTACATGGTCGCAACGAACCGCCCGCTGGACCAGTTCGTCGGCCGCCCGGTGCTGGAACGCCACCAGATCGGCCTGCCGAACCTCCAGCTCGGCCCGCGCGAGCAGCTGGCCCCGGACCAGCTCGCCCTGTTCCGCTCCGCCCTGATCCGCAACAAGCAGCGGGCCGGGCTCTACGGCATCACGCTGGGGCAGGTGGCCTTTCTCGGCGAGCGGCTGTTCCGGACCAACATCTATTTTCCGGCCAACGTGCCCACCGGGCTGTACAATGTGGAAGCGCTGCTGATCCGCGACGGCGAGGTGGTCAGCGCCCAGACCACGCCGCTGGTGGTGTCCAAGGTCGGCTTCAGCGCGGAAATCTACGACTTTGCGCGCAACCAGCCGATGATTTACGGTGTTGCCGCGGTGATTGGCGCCATCGCCGCCGGCTGGCTCGCCGGCGCCATCTTCCGGAGGGTGTGACCGATGTCCGATCCGATTGCGACCGATCCGAACGCCGGGGCGGACGTCACCCCGGATTCCACGGCCCCGGATTCCACGGCCAAGCCGCCGGTCCGCATCTTCCTGGTCGTGGTGGACGAAAGCCCGGAGCTTCAGCTCGCCCTGCGCTACGCCTGCTTGCGCGCCCGCAAGTCGGGGGGCAAGGTGGCGCTGCTCTACGTCATCGAGCCGGGCGAGGTGCAGCAGTGGCTGGCCCTGGAAAACCTGATGCGCGAGGAGCAGCGCGCGGAGGCGGAGCAGAAGCTTCAGAAGCTCGCCCGCGACGTGAACCGGCTGACCGGCACCCTGCCGGCCCTGTACGTGCGGGAAGGCAACCGCCGCGACGAGGTGCTGGCCCTGATCGACGAGGAGCCGAGCATCTCCATTCTCGTGTTGGCCGCCGGCGTCGAACCGGAAGGGCCGGGGCCGTTGATCTCCTACTTCACCAACCGCGGCCTTGCGAAGATGCGCATTCCGCTGACCATCGTGCCGGGCGGCATCGGCATCGACGCGCTGGACGCCATCACCTAAGGCGTCTCAACGTCCATAGAGGGCGGTAAGGCTGCGCTGGTCGATGTCGGACCGGTCGTCGGTCAGCACCGGGTGCCCGGCCAGTTCGGCAGGGGCCAGCGACTCCAGGATGCGCGAGGCCGCGTACGTCGCACCCGGCGGAGCGGCGCGCAGGCGTACGCTCAGATCCTCGAGCGTACGCGCCTCCTTCGTGGCGATCAGCAGATAGTTCCCGCGCCCGGCGTCGGCGACGTACACCGATGGGAAGACCGCCCCCTGCGTCGCCGCCAGCGGCCCGACCAGAGCGTCGCGGTCCATGGGGGAGGCGACGTTCATGACCAGCACGCCGCCCGGCGCCACCCGCCGCTCCACCGCCGCGAAGAACTCCCTGGTCGCCGTGAAGAAGGGGATCAGCGCGGTCGAATAGAGATCGACGATCACCACGTCGTGCTGCTCCGGCGACCGCTCGACGTGGCGGCGGGCGTCCTCCACGGCGACTCGCACCTCGGGCCGCAGGCCGAACCTCTCGCGCGCCACCTCGACCACCGCGGGGTCCAGCTCCACCCCCAGGATGTCGGCGCCCGGCCAGACGTCGAGGATTTCCTTGGCGGCGGCACCGCCGGCCAGCCCCAGCACCAGGACGCGCTTGCCGTTTCCCAGGGCTGGGACGGCGGCGAACAGGTCGTAGTAGAGGCCGGTCGGGCCGCCGTCCTTGCGCAGGCGCGACTGGGTGGCCCAGGCCACGTTCAGATGCAGGCGGATTTGCTCGGCGTCCTCCTGCACCATGATGGTGTTGTGCGGCGTCTCGCGGTAGAGGGCGAAGCCCTGCCCCTCGCCGTGGCCGGCGGCCCAGGCCAGGGGAACCGCCAGGGCGGCGGCGGCGGCCACCCGTTTCCCACCCGGAACGAACAGGCAGGCGAGCGCCGGCAGCACCGCCGCCAGGGCGTAGCCCGCCGACACCCCGACCTGCGGGATCGCGTAGAAGGAGGCGAAGAAGGTGCCGCCGATGCTGCCCAGCGTGCCGACCGCGTAGATCCGCCCCGCCGCCGCGGCACCGGTCAGGCTGCTCAAGCCCGCGCAGATCGGCGATACCATGGCCAGCGCGAAGGACGGCAGGCCGAGGATCAGCGCCGCCCCGATGACCGACCCCTCCACCGCGTTGAAGCGGCCCGCGGCGTCGGCCAGCATCGGCTTGCCCAGCCAGGGCGTCAGCGCAGCCGCGGCGATCCCGGCCAGCAGGGCGGCGCGCAGCGCCGGCACCGCCTTCGGCCCGTCGCCGAGCTGCCCGCCGGTCCAGTAGCCGGCGGCCATGAAGGTCATCACCACGCCGATGACGGCGCCCCACTGATAGACCGAATAGCCGAAATGCGGCGCCATCAGCCGCCCGCCGAGGATCTCCATCATCATCAGCGACCAGCCCGCCGAGAAGGCGGCTGTCTCTTATACACATCTGACGCTGCCGACGATTATACGC
>NZ_JAUQTX010000002.1:0-70629 GCF_059803775.1 Azospirillum sp. UFLA03-27
CGAGATAGCTGTTATAGTCTCGTGGGCTCGGAGATGTGTATAAGAGACAGATCGTCTCCCCGGCACGCCCCGGCGTTCCCGCATCCCGCCCCTGCGTCCCACGCGGCCGGAAAGGGACGCGCGCCGGTGGCAAGTCGCCTGCGCGTGGCACATATCTGTCCGGGCTTTCGGAGCTTTTTTGGCGCCTTCCCTTCCCCTCCGGTTTCGGCTAAGAACACTCCATGAACAAGCACATCAGTGTCCGCGGCGCGCGGGAGCACAACCTCAAGAACGTCGATGTCGATCTGCCTCGGGACGAGCTGATCGTCATCACCGGCTTGTCGGGATCGGGCAAGTCATCGCTGGCGTTCGACACGATCTACGCGGAAGGCCAGCGGCGCTACGTCGAGAGCCTGTCGGCCTACGCGCGCCAGTTCCTGGAGCTGATGCAGAAGCCGGACGTCGATTCGATCGAGGGGCTGTCGCCGGCCATCTCCATCGAGCAGAAGACGACCTCGAAGAATCCGCGCTCCACCGTCGGCACGGTGACGGAAATCTACGACTACATGCGCCTGCTGTGGGCGCGGGTCGGCATCCCCTACTCCCCGGCCACCGGCCTGCCCATCGAGAGCCAGACGGTCAGCCAGATGGTCGACCGCATCCTGGCGATGCCGGAGGGCACGCGCCTGCTGCTGCTGGCGCCGATCATCCGCGGCCGCAAGGGCGAGTACAAGAAGGAGATCCAGGACCTCCGCAAGCGCGGCTTTCAGCGCGTGCGCGTCGACGGCACGATGCACGAGATCGACGAGGTTCCGGCGCTCAACAAGAAGCTGAAGCACGACATCGACGTGGTGGTGGACCGCATCGTCGTGCGCGAGGGGCTGGGCAACCGGCTCGCCGATTCGCTGGAGACGGCGCTCGGCCTCGCCGACGGAATCATCTTCGTCGAGAACGCCGAGTCGCACGAGCAGACCGTCTTCTCGCAGAAATTCGCCTGCCCGGTGTCCGGCTTCACCATCCCGGAGATCGAGCCGCGGCTGTTCTCCTTCAACAACCCGTTCGGCGCCTGCCCGGCCTGCGACGGGCTGGGCAGCAAGATCTACTTCGACCCCATGCTGGTCGTCCCGGACGAGCGGCTGTCGCTGAAGAAGGGCGCCATCGCCCCCTGGGCCGGCTCCTCCTCCCAGTATTATGTGCAGACGCTGGAGAGCATCGCCCAGCATTTCGGCGTCGCCATGGACACGCCGTGGGAAAAGCTGCCGGAGAAGGTCCGCCAGACCATCCTCTACGGCTCCGACGGCGCGCCGATCACGATGACCTACGACGACGGGCTGCGCAGCTACCAGACGAACAAGGCCTTCGAGGGCATCGTCAACAACCTGGAGCGCCGTTACCGCGAGACGGAAAGCGCCTACATGCGGGAGGAGCTGTCCAAGTACCAGTCCTCCCAGCCCTGCGAGACCTGCAAGGGCGCCCGCCTGAAGCCGGAGGCGCTGGCCGTCAAGGTGCACGGCCAGCACATCTCCCAGGCGGCGGAGATGTCCATCGCCGACGCGGCGACGTGGTTCAGCACGCTGAACGACCATCTGCGTCCGAAGGACAAGGAGATCGCCTACCGCATCCTCAAGGAGATCAACGAGCGGCTGGGCTTCCTCAACGCCGTGGGGCTGGAATACCTGACGCTCAGCCGCGGTTCCGGATCGCTGTCCGGCGGCGAGAGCCAGCGCATCCGCCTCGCCTCGCAGATCGGGTCCGGCCTGACCGGCGTGCTCTACGTGCTGGACGAACCGTCGATCGGCCTGCACCAGCGCGACAACGACCGGCTGCTGGCGACCCTGAAGCGGCTGCGCGACCTCGGCAACACCGTGATCGTGGTCGAGCATGACGAGGACGCCATCCGCACCGCCGACTATCTGGTGGACATGGGCCCCGGCGCCGGCCAGCACGGCGGCACCGTGATCGCCCAGGGCACCCCGGCGGAGGTCCAGGCCAACCCCGACAGCGTCACCGCCCAGTTCCTCAACGGCACCCGCTTCGTTCCGGTGCCGGACCAGCGCCGCCCCGGCCACAAGGGCCAGTTCCTGGAGGTGAAGGGCGCACGCGCCAACAACCTTCAGAACGTCTCGGCACGCATCCCGATGGGCACCTTCACCTGCGTCACCGGCGTGTCGGGCGGCGGCAAGTCCACCCTGATCATCGAGACGCTCTACAAGGCGGTGGCTCGCAAGCTGATGGGAGCGCGCGAGCATCCGGCGGAGCATGACGAGCTGCTGGGGCTCGAGAATCTCGACAAGGTCATCGACATCGACCAGTCGCCGATCGGCCGCACCCCGCGTTCCAACCCGGCGACCTACACCGGCGCTTTCACCCCGATCCGCGATTGGTTCGCCGGCCTGCCCGAGGCCAAGGCCCGCGGCTACGGCCCTGGACGCTTCTCCTTCAACGTGAAGGGCGGGCGCTGCGAGGCGTGCCAGGGCGACGGCGTCATCAAGATCGAGATGCACTTCCTGCCCGACGTCTACGTCACCTGCGACGTCTGCCACGGCAAGCGCTACAACCGCGAGACGCTGGAAGTCACTTACCGCGACAAGACCATCGCCGACGTGCTCGACATGACGGTCGAGGAGGGCAAGGAGTTCTTCAAGGCGGTGCCCGGCATCCGCGACAAGATGGAGACGCTGGAGCGGGTGGGCCTCGGCTACATCCACATCGGCCAACCGGCCACCACCCTGTCGGGCGGCGAGGCGCAGCGGGTGAAGCTGTCCAAGGAGCTGAGCCGCCGCGCCACCGGCCGTACCCTCTACATCCTCGACGAACCGACCACCGGCCTGCATTTCGCCGACGTGGAAAAGCTGATGGAGGTGCTCCACGCGCTGGTCGATCAGGGCAACACGGTGCTGGTTATCGAGCACAATCTGGAAGTCATCAAGACCGCCGACTGGATCATCGACCTCGGCCCCGAGGGCGGCACCGGCGGCGGCGAGATCGTCGCGGAGGGCACCCCGGAAGACGTGGCGAAGGTCAAGCGGAGTTACACCGGCCAGTATCTGGCCCCCTACCTGAAAGCGAAGCCGAAAAGCCGGAAGAGGGCATGAAGACCGGCCGGGGTTATCCCCGGCCCTTTTCTTTTCGACCAACTTTTGTCTCGGAAACAAACCCGCATCGGGGGCGTTTTCTCTCCATCGTTCGCCAACAGGATGGAGACGGAGTATGTCCAGGACCATGATATCCGGTGTGGCGCTGGCTTTCGGCGCGGCCTTGCTGGTCAGCGCCTGCGGAACCGACGAGTCCACCAGCACCACGACCACCACCACGACCACCTCGCCCGGCTACGGCAACTCCAGCCTGACCACCCCTCCGACCGGCGGCTCGACCACCACCGAGCGCACGACGACGACCAAGAGCGAATAAGGACTTTTCGTTTCGCTCCCAAATGAAACGGCCGGCTCCGCACAGGCGGGGCCGGCCGTTGTCTTGCTGGTCCTTCCCCTGTTCGTTCTACCAACGTACAAGTTTCAAGCCCTCCCCGCTCGGCTAGGATTTCAAGGCGCGCCCAATGAAGCGCGCCGGAACAGCCGAACAACGGAGGGAACCCCATGCGCACCCAGTTCGCGATCACGGCCGCCCTGCTGGCGCTGGCAAGCCCGGCCCTGGCCGTTGAGGTCACGGAATCGGCCACCTTGCCATACCCGGTCGAAAAGGTCTGGGAACAGATCGGACCCTTCTGCAACCTCGGTACCTGGCATCCGGCGGTGGAAAGCTGCACCCTGCGCCGCAAGGACGGCGCGCAGGAACGCGTGCTGGCCCTCAAGGGCGGCGGCGCGATTGAGGAGCGGCTGCTCTCCTCCTCCGCCAGCAGCCACCGCATCCGTTATTCGATCCTGACCAGCCCGCTGCCGGTCAAGGACTACGCGGCCTCCCTGTCGGCCGAGCCGGCGGGCAAGGGCACGCGCGTGGTGTGGAAGGCGCGCTACACCTCCAACGGCGCCAGCGACGAGGAAACGCGCAAGGTGATCTCCGGCATCTTCACCTCTGGCTTCGACGGGCTGAAGCAGAAGCTCGCCGCCCAGTAAGTCACCGCTGTTCGGCGGAGCGACCAGGATCGCCAGACCGCAGGGGCGATCCTGGCCGCGATTCCGCGCCGTGGTCCGGGTTGGCCTTGCCGTGGCGACAGTGACGGTCTACTTGTTCGGCAACTTTGCGAAAGTTGCTGATATGGTCGACACGTCCCTTTTCCCCGTTCACGTCATCGGCGGCGGTCTCGCCGGGTCCGAAGCCGCGTGGCAGCTCGCCCAGCGCGGCGTTCCCGTCGTGCTGCACGAGATGCGGCCCGTCCGCCCGACCGAGGCGCACAGCACCGACCAGCTCGCCGAACTGGTCTGCTCCAACTCCTTCCGATCGGACGACGCGGAGTACAACGCGGTCGGGCTGCTGCACGAGGAGATGCGGCGCTGCGGCTCGCTGATCCTGCGCTGCGCCGACGCTCACAAGGTGCCGGCAGGCGGCGCGCTGGCCATGGACCGCGACGGTTTCGCGGGCGCGGTGACCGAGGCGATCACCAGCCATCCGCTCATCACCGTGGAGCGCGGCGAGGTCGCCGGCCTGCCGCCGGAGGCGTGGGACAGCGTCGTCATAGCCACCGGCCCTCTCACCTCCCCACCGCTGGCCGAGGCGATCCGCAGCTTCACGGGCGAGGAGTCGCTGGCCTTCTTCGACGCCATCGCCCCCATCGTCTATCTGGAGAGCGTGGACCTGTCCAAGGCGTGGTTCCAATCGCGCTACGACAAGCCCGGCCCCGGCGGCACCGGCAAGGACTACATCAACTGCGCCTTCGAGAAGGACGAGTACCGCGCCTTCATCGACGCCCTGCTGACCGGCGAGACGGTCGACTTCAAGGAGTGGGAAAAGAGCACGCCCTACTTCGAAGGCTGCCTGCCCATCGAGGTGATGGCGGAGCGCGGGGTGGACACGTTGCGCTACGGCCCGATGAAGCCGGTCGGCCTGACCAACCCGCACAAGCCGGAACGCCGTCCCTACGCGGTGGTCCAACTCCGCCAGGACAACGCGCTCGGCACGCTCTACAACCTCGTCGGCTTCCAGACCAAGCTGCGCCACGCCGAGCAGGCGCGGATCTTCCGCATGATCCCCGGCCTTGAAAAGGCGGAGTTCGCGCGGCTGGGCGGCCTGCACCGCAACACCTTCCTGAACAGCCCGCGCCTGCTGGACGGCGCGCTGCGGCTGAAGGCGCAGCCGCGCATCCGCTTCGCCGGGCAGGTGACGGGCTGTGAGGGCTATGTGGAAAGCGCCGCCGTCGGCCTGCTCGCCGGTCGCTTCGCCGCCGCCGAGCGGCTGGGCGGCGAGCCGTCCGCCCCGCCGGTTACCACCGCGCTGGGGGCGATCCTCGGCCACATCACCGGCGGCGCCAACGCCGACACCTACCAGCCGATGAACGTCAATTTCGGCCTCTTCCCGCCGGTGGACGAACGCATCCGCGGACGCGACCGCAAACTGGCCTACACCCGCCGCGCGCTGGAGGACCTGGAGGGGTGGCTAAAGGCCGCACCCGCTGTCGCGGTCTAAGGTCCAGCAACTTCAAGAAAATTATCACGGAACGATAATAAAGATCATAAGTAACGCTTAACCAATGCCATGGGACACTTTCTTTCGAATGTGCAAGAAAGTCTTCCAGCAGGATGGTTATGATTAAAACAAAATCATTGGTTGCCAAACAGGTGATCGTCATCGTGACGGTGACGATCATTTCCCTCGCGGTGGGAATTGCGGCCCTGACGACCAAGAGCGGGTCGGACATCGAAACCCTGGCCTTCCAGAGCGGGGAGCAGCTTGGCCACCGCTACGGCGAGATGGTGCACGCCCGGCTGGGCAATGCGATGGAGGCCAGCCGCTTCATCGCGACCTCGCTGGTCGGTCTGAAGGCCGCCGGCCGCACCGACCGGGAGCAGCTCTCCACTTGGCTCAAGAGCATCGCCGACGCCAACCCGGAGTTCCTCGGCGTGTGGGTGGGGATGGAGCCGAATGCCCTGGACGGCCGCGACGCGGAATTCGCCAACAAGCCAGGCTCCGACGCGTCCGGCCGGTTCCTTCCCTACTGGAACCGCGGGTCGGGGGCGGTCGCGCTGGAGTCCCTCGTCGGGTATGACGATCCGGGTTCCGACGGTGCCTATTATCAGATCCCGAAGCGCACCGGGCACGCCATGGTGGTGGAACCCTACAGCTACACCGTCGCCGGCCGGAAGGTGCTGATGATCTCCATGTCCGTTCCGATCGTCGAGAACGGCCATGTCATCGGGGTCGCTGGCGTGGACCTGTCCACCGACGGCATCTGGTCCATGCTGAAGACGGTAAAGCCCTTCGACAGCGGGTCCATTCACCTGATTTCCAACGATGGCGTCTGGGCCGGTCACCCAGACGCCGAACAGATGGGGCAACCGATCGGCAAATTGGACCCGGCGCTTGACGCCGCCAAGCCGGCCATCCGCGCGGGCCGGAGTTTCGAACAGATGTCGGTCGCCGATGGGCAGCCCGTGAAGCAGCTGTTCCTGCCGGTGAAGGTCGCGGGAACGGATACGCCCTGGTCCCTGCTGGTCAACCTGCCGCTCGACAAGATCAACGCCCCGGTCCGGGACCTGCGCAACGCCACCATCGTCGGCGGGCTGGTCCTGCTGGCCGCCCTGGTCGCCGCACTCCTGTTCGCCAGCCGCAGCATCGTCGGCCTGCCGTTGCGTCGTACCATCGCGACACTGGACGCCGTGGTCGCCGGGGAGCGCGGCGTGGTCATCACCGACACAGACCGCACCGACGAAATCGGCGCCATCAACAAGGCCCTGAAGCTCTTCCAAGACAACACCACCCGCATGGCGGAGTTGGAGGAGGAACGCCACCGCGAGGAGCAGCGCGCCGCCGAACGCAGCAAACGCGACCTCGCCGACGTCGCCAGCCGGTTCGAGGCGTCGGTGGGCGGTGTCGTGCGCAACGTGTCGGAACAGGCTGGCGCGATGCGCAGCACCGCGCAGAGTCTGTCGGCCATTGCCGCCCAAACCGACCGTCAGGCCGCCGCCGTCTCCACCGCCGCCGAAGAGGCCAGCCAGAACGTCCAGACGGTGGCCGCCGCCACCGAGGAGCTGAGCTGCTCCATCCGCGAGATCAACGAGCGGATCGGCCGCTCCTCACAGATGGCCACGGAGGCGGTCGCCGAGGTGGAGCGCACCAACAGCACGCTGGAAGGGCTGGCCACAGCCGCGCAGAAGATCGGCGACGTGGTGAACCTGATCCAGGGCATCGCCGGGCAGACCAACCTTCTGGCGCTCAACGCCACCATCGAGGCCGCCCGCGCCGGCGAGGCCGGAAAGGGCTTCGCCGTCGTCGCCAGCGAGGTGAAGAATCTCGCCAACCAGACCGCCAAGGCGACGGAGGATATTTCCCGGCAGATCGCCGACATGCAGACCGTCAGCGGCACGGTGGTCGGCGTGATCCAGGCGGTAGGGCGGAGCATCATCGCCATCAACGAAACGATCACCGCCATCGCCGCCGCCGCGGAGCAGCAGGGCGCCGCCACCCAGGAGATCAGCCGCAACGTCCAGCAGGCGTCGATGGGAACCGCCGCCGTGTCGGTGAACATCGGCGGCGTGACCCAGGCGGCGAGCTCCACCGGCTCGATGGCCGATCAGGCGCTCAACGCCGCCGGCGATCTGTCGCAGGAGGCCGACCAGCTCCGCCAGGAGGTGGAGCGGTTCGTGGCGATGATCCGCGCCGCCTGACCGACAGGGGTCAGAACCGCCCGCGCAACGCCGCCCAGGCCAGCTTAGCATGGCGCAGCGGGTGGGGCATCAGCACGCGCGCGGCGAAGGGGTCGTTGTCCTCCTTCGCCAGCGCGTCCAGATGCAGCCCGGCCAGCACCGCCGGCAGGAGCGCCGGCAGGGCGGCGCGCGGCACGGAGCGGCGCAGCGCGCGGGCCTTCGCCAGATGGTCGCGCGCGGCCTCCGCCACCTCGCGCGCCACGGGGCGCAGCTCGGTGGTGGAGCGCAGCTCGAACAGGTCGCCCTGCTTGGCGCCGTGCGCCGCCATGCGGTCGGCGGGGAGAAGCTGGCGGTGCTGGCGGGCGTGGAAGGGCACCGCCCGGACGATGCCGGCAAGCGCGTAGCCGATCCCGGCCTGACGGCCGGCCTCCGCCGCCTCCGCCCCCTTCGCGCCGAGGATCTCCAGCGCGAGCTGGACCAGCGGCGCCCCGGTGACCTCCGCATAGTTGACGAGGCAGGACAGGTTGGCCGGCGGAGTGTCGTCCAGGTCGGCCTCCCGCGCGTCGATCAGCCGGTCGAACAGGGCGCGGCTCAACCCGCCCTCCCGCACGGCGGCGGCCAGCGGCTCCATGACAGCGTGCTTGGGCACGGCGGCGCCCTCATAGACCTTGTCCAGCCCGTCGCGCCAGAATTGCAGCCGCATCTGGCCCAGCACCGGCTCGGTCACCACCTCGCGGGTCTTGGCGATCTCCAGGTTGAAGGCGTAGAGGGCGAACAGCGATTCGCGGCGCTCCGCCGGGGCGAAGAGGCAGGTCAGGAAGCGGTCGTTGTCATATTTCCGCACCTCCCGTCCGCAATAGGACAGGTCGGGGGTCGCCTTCGCCATGTGATGCCTGTTCTGGAAAAATGGGGGTGGCACAGTTTGGAAGCGGGGCAAAGCCCGCAAGCGCCTTATATTAGGCAGACAGGCTCTCCACACCAGCCCCGACGCGCAGCAGGCGGAACAATGGCCGATTTCAACGTCGCCCCCACCAAGCCCCGCAAACCCAGCCCGGTCGCCCGCAAGGACGCGGACTCGGAGAATTTTCCGGTCGCCTCGCGCCTGCTCCCGAAACATCTCAGGCCGCATGTCATGGCCTTCTACCGGTTCGTCCGGCTGGGCGACGACATCGCCGACGACCCCGATCTCGAACCGGAGACCAAGCTCGCCTATCTGGAGGCGCTGGAACGCTCGCTGACCACCGGGCAGGCCAAGCACGCCTACCTGAAGCCGGCGCTGGATCTGCGCGCCAGCCTGCAGGCGACCGGCGTCAGCGACCGCCACCCCCGGCAGGTGCTGCGCGCCTTCCGGCGCGACGCGGTGGGGGCGCGCTGCCACAGTTGGAGCGACCTGCTGCTCTATTGCCGCTTCTCCGCCAACCCGGTCGGGCGCTACCTGCTGGACCTGCATGGCGAGGGTGTGGCCGCCGGGCCGGCGTCGGACGCGCTGTGCACCGCCCTGCAGGTGCTGAACCACCTCCAGGATTGCCGGGAGGACTGGAGCCAGCTCGGGCGCTGCTACATCCCGTTGGTCTGGTTCGATGATTCGGCGATCAGCGTCGAGCGGCTGGTCGAGACGGAGAGCGACGCCAAGCTGCGCGCCATCTTCGACCGCACGCTGGAGCACACCGACCGGCTGCTGGAGCGCGCCGCCCCCCTGCCCGGCCTGATCCAGCACCGCGGGTTGCGGATGGAGGCATCGGTGATCCTCAGCCTCGCCGAATCGCTGGCGCAGCGACTGCGCAGCCGCGACCCGCTGAAGAAGCGGGTGGTGCTCGGCACGCATCATAAGCTCTTCGCCACCGCACGCGGGCTGGCGCGCGCCATCGGGAGCAAATAGACTCCGGCCTCTTCGACCGACACCACACAGGACCGACGTATGCCGCAGCCATCGCTGGACTCGACGCAGAGCGACACCGCCGGCAGCCCGGCTGCCGCGGCGGCGGCGGTGACCGGACGGTCGGGCAGCACCTTCTACTGGCCGATGCTGCTTCTCCCCCGCTCCAAGCGGGCGGCGATGTTCGCCATCTACGCCTTCTGCCGGCGAATCGACGACATCGCGGACGAGCCCGGCGAGCCCGTGGAGAAGCGTGCGGCGCTCGACGCCTGGAGGACCGAGATCCGCGGCCTCTACGCCGGCGGCGCGCCGTCCAGCTCGCTGGGAGCGGCGTTGAAGGGCGCCATCGAACGCTACGGCCTGCCGCGGGGCGAGTTGGAAGCGTTGATCGACGGCATGGCGATGGACATCCCGGCGGACGACGGCAACGGGACCGGCAGCAGCGGAGGCATGACCGGCCCGGCGCTGCCGACCCTGCGGCTCTATTGCCGCCGCGTCGCCGGAGCGGTGGGCATGCTGGCAATTCGCGTGTTCGACCGGGCCGATGCCTCCACCGAGGCCTTCGCCCTGGCACTGGGCGAGGCGTTGCAGCTGACCAACATCCTGCGCGACCTGACGGAGGACGCGGAGATCGGGCGGCTCTATCTGCCGCGCGAATTGCTCGACGAGGCCGGCATCGGCAGTTCCGACCCCGCCACGGTGCTCGCCCATCCCAACCTGCCGCAGACCTGCGAAGCGCTGGCGGTTCTGGCCGAGGAGCGCTTCGCCGAGGCGCGCCGTGCGCTGGCCGAGGGGCAGTCCGCCGGGCGGCGCGGCTCGCTGTGGGCGGCGGTCGCCATGATGGTGCTGTACCACCGGCTGCTGGTGCGCCTGCGCGCCCGGGGCTGGCGCGATCTCGACCAGCGGGTGCGGGTCGGCAAGCGCGAATGCGCCCTGGTGGCCGTGCGCTGCGCGCTCGGCTATCCGCCCGCCGCCTGACGGGCCGGCTTGGGCACCGTCCACATCGTCGGCGCCGGCCTTGCCGGCCTGTCCGCCGCCGTCCGCCTGACCGAGGCCGGGCGGCGGGTCGTCCTGCATGAGAGCGCGCCGCAAGCCGGGGGACGCTGCCGCTCCTTTTACGACGCCACGCTGGACCGTGTGGTGGACAACGGCAGCCATCTGGCGCTCAGCGGCAACCGCTCCCTGCTCGGCTATCTGGAGCGTGTCGGCGCAAGCGGAGCCCTGACCGAACTGCATCCCGCTGCCTTCCCCTTCCTGGACCTCAACACTGGCGAGCGTTGGTGCCTCCAGCCCGGCGGGCTGTGGCTGTTCGACAAGGCGCGCCGCGTGCCGGGAAGCCGCCCCGCTGATTACCTCGCCGCCCTGCGGACCCTGACCGCCCGCCCCGACGCGGCGGTGGCCGACGCCCTGCCCCCCGACGGAGCGCTGTATGAACGCCTGTGGCGGCCGCTGGCCGTGTCGGTGATGAACGGAGCGCCGGAGCGGGTGTCCGCCCGCCTGTTCGGGGCCGTGCTGCGGGAAACGCTGCTGCGCGGCGAGGCCGCCTGCCGCCCCCTGTTCGCCGAGAAGGGCCTGTCCGCTGCCCTGGTCGATCCGGCGGTGGCATGGCTGACGCGGAACGGCACCGACCTCCGCACCGGCACGCGGGTGGATGGGCTGGAACGCGCGGGCGATCGCATCGCCGCCCTGTCGGTGGATGGGGAGCGCATCGCGCTTGGCGGCGACGATGCCGTGATCCTGGCGGTGCCGGCCTGGATCGCCGGGCGCCTGCTGCCTGAGGCGCTGCCCGCATCCCCCCCCGCCGCCGGGCGTGCCATCGTCAACGCCCACTTCCGCCCGCCCGCCCCGATCGACCTGCCGGGTGGCCTGCCCTTCCTTGGGTTGGTGGGCGGTACGGCGGACTGGCTTTTCCGGCGCGGCGACGTGCTGTCGGTGACGGTCAGCGACGCCGATGCGCTCGCCGCTCAGCCCGCCGAAGCGGTCGCCACCGCCCTCTGGCGCAACGTGGCGACGGCGCTCGGCACACCCGACGCGGCCCTGCCGCCTTTCCGAATCATCAAGGAGCGCCGGGCGACTCCGGACCAGTCTCCTGTCCATGCGGCGAATCGCCCCGGTGCCCAGACAGCTTTGAAAAACCTCGTTCTGGCCGGCGATTGGACGAAGATGGGGCTTCCGGCGACACTCGAAGGTGCGGTGCGCTCCGGGGAGTTCGCCGCACGCGCGGTCCTGAACGCAAGGATTACCACCTTTTCGCGCCTCGGCCTTTTTCCAGCCTTCACTTTGCCGCGCCGCGGGCCTATTTGAGCGGACGGAGGTGCCGTGCCGCAAGGCGCGGGCCGAGATGGGACAATCCAAGAAGAGAGGGTAACTCAATGGCGTTCGAACTGCCGCCGCTCCCGTATGGCTATGATGCTCTGCAGCCGTTCATGTCGTCGGAGACGCTGCACCTGCACCACGACAAGCACCACCAGACCTACGTCACCAACCTGAACAACCTGACGAAGGACAGCCCGCTGGCCGACGCCAGCCTGGAAGACGTCATCAAGCAGAGCTACGGCGACGCCTCCAAGCAGGGCCTGTTCAACAACGCCGGTCAGGTGTGGAACCACACCTTCTACTGGCAGAGCATGAAGAAGAACGGTGGCGGCGCCATCCCGGGCGAGCTTGAGAAGCGCCTGATCGCCGACTTCGGCAGCGTCGACAAGTTCAAGGAAGAGTTCTCGAACGCCGCCATCACCCAGTTCGGCTCGGGCTGGGCGTGGCTGTACCTCGACGGCGGCAAGCTGAAGGTCACCAAGACCTCCAACGCCGACACCCCGCTGGCCCAGGGCCACTTCCCGCTGCTGACCGCCGACGTGTGGGAGCACGCCTACTACGTCGACTACCAGAACCGCCGCGCGGACTTCGTGAAGGCGTTCCTGGAGAGCCTGGTGAACTGGGAGTTCGTGGCCGAGCGCCTGTCGAAGGCCCCGGCCTGATCCCTTACCGGATCGCCAGAACGGAAAAGGCCCCCGATCCGGGGGCCTTTTTTCGTTTGGTGATTCACAGCGGGGGGCGCGAGCCGGATCACACCGGCAGCAGCGCCGCCCCGACCCGCCGGCCCTCGGCCAGCAGGACGTTGTAGGTGCGGCAGGCCGCCCCGGTGTCCATCACCTCCACCACCAGACCGGCGTCGCGCAGGCTCTGGCGCAGGGCCTTGGGCAAAAGCTGCATCCGTGTGCCGGAGCCAAGCAGAAGGAACTCCACCCGCGGCTCCGCTTGGATGACCGGGGCGAAGTCCTCCGCCGTCAGGGCGGCGAAGTCCTGGGGGCGCCAGGGCTCCGTGCGGTCAGGAAGGACCACCACCGCCCCGGTGCGCCATTGCCCGGACACGCAGAACTGCCCGTCCCCGTACCCGTCGATGACCTGACGGTCCGACGGGATGATCGGCGTGATGTCCGCCATCTCTGATCCGCTTCCTATTCTTTCCGGTCAGGGCGTCGGATTGGCGGCCGGGGCCGCGCTTTCCGCCGGCGCGTTGCGGCGCAGCCGGTTCTCGCCCAGGAACAGCAAGATGGGGGCGGCGATGAAGATGGACGAGGAGGTCGCCAGGAAAATGCCGAAGATCAGCACGATGCCGAAGTCCTGCAGCGCCTCGCCACCGAAGAAGGCCAGCGGCAGGATCGACAGCAGCGTCGACATGGAGGTGCCCAGCGTGCGGTTCAGCGTCTCGTTGATCGAGCGATCGATCAGCTCGCGCAGCGGCATCTTCTTGTAGATGCGCAGATTCTCGCGCATGCGGTCATAGACCACGACCTTGTCGTTGGTCGAATAGCCCATGATCGTCAGGATCGCCGCGATGGCCGTCAGGTTGAACTGCATCCCGGTGATCGCGTAGAAGCCGACCACCTTTGTTACGTCCAGCAGCAGCGTCACGATGGCGCCGAATCCGAACTGCCATTCGAAGCGGAACCAGATGTAGACGAGCATCGCCAGCAGCGCGAGGCCGAGCGCCAGCATGCCGTTGAAGAACAACTCGCCGCTGACCGACGCGCCGACCGCTTCGACGCGGCGCACGGTGGTGCCGGGGATCTCCTGGGCGAGCGTGGCCCTTACCTTGTCGGCGGCCACCTGCTGCGCCGCGTCGTCGCCCGGCTGGCGTTCCAGCCGGATCAGCACGTCCTGTGGCGACCCGAACTCCTGCAACGCCACTTGCCCCATGTTGAGCTGACCGAGCGTGTGGCGCAGCGAGGCGAAGTCGGCGGCTTGCGGTGTGCGAGCCTCGATGACGATGCCGCCACGGAAGTCGATGCCGTAGTTCAGGCCGGGATAGAAGAACAGCACCACCGACGCGATCGACAGGAACGCCGACACGATCAGGCCGGCGTGTCGCCCGCGCATGAACTGGATGTTGGTGTTGTCAGGAACCAGACGAAGCCGGAACATGGGAATGACCTCTTACACCGGCAGGGCGGCCGGCCGCGTCTTGCGCAGCCAACTGACCATCATGAGACGCACGAGCACGGTTGCCGTGAACAGCGAAATCAGGATGCCGAAGGTGATGGTGACGGCGAAGCCCTTGATCGCGCCTGTGCCCAGCACGAACAGGATGGCCATCTTGATGGCGGTGGTCAGGTTGGCGTCCACGATGGTGGAATAGGCGCGGCTGAAGCCGGCCTCCACCGAGCCGAAGACACCGCGGCCCTTCTTCGTTTCCTCGCGGATGCGCTCGTTGATCAGGATGTTGGCGTCGACCGCCAGACCGAGCGACAGCAGGACGCCGGCGATGCCCGGCAGCGTCAGCGTCGCCTGGAGCAGCGACAGCGCGGCCAGCGTCAGGACGGTGTTGACCAGCAGGGCGAAGCAGGCAAAGGCCCCGAACAGGCCGTAGGCGGCGATCATGTAGGCGCAGACCAGCACGAAGCCGATGCCCACCGACATTAGGCCGGCGCGGATGGAGTCGGCGCCGAGGTCGGGACCGACCGTGCGCTCCTCGATCACTTTCAGCGGGGCCGGCAGCGCGCCGGCGCGCAGCAGGACGGCGAGGTCGTTGGCGTCGGCGGCGGTGAAGCTGCCGCTGATCTGGCCGCGGCCGCCGGTGATCGGCTCGCGGATCACCGGAGCGCTGATGACCTTGTTGTCGAGCACGATGGCGAAGGGCCGGCCGACGTTGGCGCGGGTCACGTCGGCGAAGCGGCGGGCGCCGATGCTGTCGAATTCGAAATTGACCACCCATTCACCGGTCTGCGGGTTGCTGCCCGCGGTGGCGTTGGTCAGGTTGGCGCCGTCCACCTCGACCTTCTTGCGGATGACGTAGGCGCTCTGCGCCCGCCCGCCTTCCGACGAGGGCAGGATGTCGGTGCCCGGAGGGGCGCGGCCGGCGCTCGGGTCGGCGTTCATGTCGACCAGACGGAAGGTCATCTTCGCGGTGGTGCCGAGAAGCCGCTTCACGCGGTCGGGGTCCTCGACGCCGGGAAGCTGGACCAGGATGCGATCGGCGCCCTGACGGGCGATGGTCGGTTCGTTGACGCCGGTCTCGTCAATGCGGCGCCGCACGATCTCGATCGACTGTTCGATGGCCTGGGTGGCGCGCTCGCGCAGGGCGATCTCGCTGAGCCGGGCGGTGACGCTGCCACCGCCGGAGGTGACCTCCAGGTCGGGCTGGCCGCCGCCGAGCGGTCCGCCACCGATGGTGTTGGCGAGCTGGCGCAGCGCCCGCACCGCCGTGTCGGCCTGCGCCGGGTCGCGGAGCTGCACGGTGATGCCGCGGTCGCCCGGGTTGATCGCCGTATAGCCGACATTGTCGGTGCGCAGCTGGGTGCGCGCCGAATCGACCAAGCCTTCGACGCGGTCACGGATGACCGCGCCCATGTCCACCTCGAGCAGCAGGTGCGACCCGCCGCGCAGGTCGAGGCCGAGGTTGACCCGGTTGTGCGCGTACCAGTTCGGCAGGGCCGACAACGTCTCACGGCTGAGAAAGTTCGGCAGCGTGAGGATGGTCCCGAGCACGCAGATCGCGACGATCAGAAAAATCTTCCAGCGCGGAAAATACAGCATTCGTAAACCAGTCCCGTTCGCTACCGGAGAACCGCGTTACTTGCGGTCCACGACCTTTTCTTCAGCCTTCTCGTCGGCGCTCTTGGCCGGCTCGGACTTCGACAGCACGAGGTTCACGGTGGAGCGCATGACGCGGACGCGGACGTTCTCGGCGATCTCGACCTGAAGCTCGTCGTCCGGGCCGACCTTGGTGATGGTGCCGATGATGCCGCCGCCGGTCACCACGCGGTCACCGCGACGGATGGACTCCAGCATGCCCTTGTGTTCCTTCATCTTCTTCTGCTGCGGACGGATCAGCAGGAAATAGAAGACGACGAAAATCAGAATCAGCGGCAGGAACTGCACGATCATGTCGGCCCCACCGGCGGCGGGCGCGGCGGTCTGTGCATAGGCCGTCGAAACGAACATCTGGAGGCTCCCTGTGGTTTGGTTCCGAAGGCGCAGCGGGCGCTCGCGGACGCGGCGACTATAACGGTCCGGGCCGTCGATGCAATGGAATAGGGGTACGCCCGCCGGGCTTCAAGGGCCGCGGCTGTCCATGACGGCAAAGAGAAGCAGGAAGCGGCGCATGCAGGGCGTCGTCACCGGCTCCACCCCGTGGAAGGAGCGGTCGGACGGCGCGTAGGCCAGCAGATGGTTCGGCAGGAAGGGCGCGGTGCCGGCCAACTCGAAATCCTCGCGGGGGAACCGCTCCGTCGACCGCCCGGCGTTGGCGGCGAAGGACGGATCGCGGGGCCGGTACAGCGCCGTCCCGAGATCGGGGCGGCTGCCGTCCGCCGGCATGTAGAGCAGCATGGACAGGAAGGTGCCGAACACGTCGGTGTGGGGCAGCATGGCGTGGCCCGCATGGTCCTCGATCAGACGCGCGTAGACCATGGCCGGCCGGGCCCCGACCGGCGTCTCCAGCTTGGCGGCGAGCGAGGGGAAGCGCGGGGCGAGCCGGGCCAGGGTCTCCGGCCCGAACAGGGAATCACGGACCTCCCGCCAGACCGCTTCGGCCTCCGGCTCCATCTCCCTCAGATTGCGGTCGGTCAGCACCATCTGGTAGCGCTGGGGAAGGCTGTCCATCTGCAGGAGGGCCAGCGCCTCGAACTTCGGCCATTGGGCGACGGCGCGGGCGTAGAGGTCCGCCGGCAGGGCGTCCGGCACCACCAGATGCGGAAAGGGGTCCTCGCGAAGCGGCGTCTCCTCCAGCCGCCGCAGGACATGTTCGGCGCTCCCCGCCGGCGTCGGGAGATCGGTGGAGCGTTCTGCGTGCATGGCCGGCCCTCGGTTCGCGTTTGAGGAACCATAGCGGCGCGCACGCCTCTCCCGCAAGCGCGCCTCCTTGTCCGGTGCCGGGCCGGCGGGTTAGGGTCGGCGCAACGAAACCGGAAGAAACGCCTGCGAAGGAACACGATGTCGGACGCCCAATTGCTGCCCCTCCTCACCCGCATCGCCGAGGCTCTGGAACGGCTCGCCCCGCCGCCGCCGGGCCGGCTCGACCTCGGCGCCGCCGACGCCTTCGTCTGGCACGCCGATCCCGACCGGCTGGAGCCGGTGCCCACCGTGAACCGGGTTGAGATCGGCCTGCTGCGCGGCGTCGAACGGCAGCGCGACATCCTGCTGGACAACACCACCCGCTTCGCCACCGGCCTGCCCGCCAACAACGCCCTGCTCTGGGGTTCGCGCGGCATGGGCAAAAGCTCGCTGGTCAAGTCGGTGCACGCCGCGGTGGCCCAGGACCATCCCGGCACGCTGGCGCTGGTGGAGATCCACCGCGAGGACATCCCCACCCTGCCCCGCCTGCTCGCCCGGCTGAAGGACGAGCCGCGCCGCTTCATCCTGTTCTGCGACGACCTGTCCTTCGACCACGACGACGCGCATTACAAGTCGCTGAAGGCCGTTCTGGAAGGCGGGATCGAGGGGCGTCCGGAGAATGTGGTGTTCTACGCCACCTCCAACCGCCGCCACCTGATGCCGCGCGACATGATCGAGAACGAGCGCTCCACCGCCATCAACCCGGCGGAGGCGGTCGAGGAGAAGGTGTCGCTGTCCGACCGCTTCGGCCTGTGGCTGGGCTTCCACAACTGCGACCAGCCGACCTACTTCGCGATGATCGAGGGCTACGCCGCCCGCTTCGGGCTGGACATCCCGGCGGAGCAGCTGCGGGCCGAGGCCGTGGAATGGTCGGTGACCCGCGGCAGCCGCTCCGGCCGGGTGGCCTGGCAGTTCATCCAGGACCTGGCTGGCCGTCTGGAGAAGCCCCTTCGCTGACCCGCGGCTCCATGCGGTCGCGCGGATCGACCGCTTGGCTGCCCTTGCGCAGTTCGAAATGAAGCTGCGGGCTCGTCACCGATCCGGTCTGGCCGACCGTGCCGATGGCCTGCCCGCGCTTCACCGCCACACCCCGATCCACGTCGATGCGGTCGAGGTGAGCGTAGGCGGTGATGAAGCCGTCCGAATGCTTCACCAGCAGCAGGTTGCCGAACCCGCGCAGCTCATTGCCGGCGTAGGCAACCACGCCGTTGTCGGCGGCGACCACCGTTGTTCCCTTGCTGGCGGCGATGTTCAAGCCGTCGTTGTGCAGACCGTCCGGCTTCGGCCCGAAGGTCGAGATCACCTTTCCCTTCACCGGCCAGAGCAGGCGCCCGGTGGCGCGTTGCGGCGTCGCCTGCTCCGCGGCCTTTGGCGGCGGGGGCGGAGCGGCGGCGACCTCCTGGGCCGGTGCCGGCGGCGGTGGCGGGACTGGAGCGGCCTCGACGACACGCGGCGCGGCCGCCGGTTCGGGAACGGCGGGCTTCTGGCCAGGCGGACGCAGCGAGGTCGGGGCCTGCCCCGGCTGATAGGCGGGCGCTCCGGCCGCCACCTCCGGCGCGGCGGACGGTTTGGCGCCGGGGACCGGGGCGAGAACGGTTGCGGTCTGCGACGGGGACTCCACCGGAGCCCTCTCCACCGGTGCCGAGGCGCCCGGAGGCGGCAGCTCCGCCGCCTGGATGGACCCGCGCGACACCTGTTTGACCGGCGCCGAGGCCACCACCCCGCCGACCGCGGCCCCTGCGCTTGAGGACGGCGCCTGGGCAACCGCGGTGCCGCCCGGGGCGTCACCACCCGGCAGACGCAGCGGTTGCCCGGCCTGCACCGCGTAGGGCGCGGTCAGGCCGTTGAGGCGGGTCAGCTCGCTCATGTCCGCGCTGAACATGCGGGAGATGCCATAGAGCGTGTCGCCGCGCTGGACGATGTACTGGCGCGACACCGGCAGGACGAGACGCTGGCCCACCTGCAACTGGTAGGGCGGCGACAGGTGGTTGACCTCCAGCAGGTCGCGCAGCGGCACGTTGTAGCGCCGCGACAACGAATAGGCGGAGTCTCCGCGCTGCACGATCACCGCGCCGCCGATGGAATCCGGGGTGCTGGACACCGAGGTGACCGGCGCCAGATCGCCGGTGCGCTGCTGGCAGGCGGCGAGCAGCGGCAGCACCGCCAGCGCCGCGAGGAGGGCGCGTCCTGTCACGCCGAATGGCACGCCGAACGGGCCGGCTATTCCGTTCCTGGGGGAGACGGAGGGTCGGACAGCAACGGTACGAAGCGGACGGGCCACAAGTCCTCCCGTGTAAGACCGGTTTCGGTCCGCCGGATGCGGACGACCCGCTGGCCGCGGTAGTCGCCCCCCAGCGGGATGACCATGACACCACCAACGGCGAGCTGATCCGTCAAGTCCTTTGGCGCATCGGGACCTCCGGCGGCCGTGACCAGTATGCGCTCGAACGGCGCCTGTTCGGGCCAGCCCTTCGTCCCGTCGCCGTGGCGGGTCGTGATGTTGTTCAGGCGCAGCGCCCGGAATCGCCCCTCCGCCTCGGTCAGCAGCGGGCGCAGCCGCTCGACGGTGTAGACCCGTCGGCACAGCCGCGACAAAACAGCCGCCTGATAGCCGGAGCCGGTGCCGATCTCCAGCACCGTCTGCCGTTCCCCCAGCTCCAGCGCCTGGGTCATCAGCGCCACGATCAACGGCTGGCTGATGGTCTGGCCCAGATCGATGGGAAGCGCCGTGTCTTCCCACGCCTGATCCTGGAAGGGATCGGGGACGAAGCGCTCGCGCGGGATTCGCTCGATCGCGGCCAAAACCCGGGTGTCGGTCACGCCGTTGCGGCGCAACGCCATCAGAAGCCGGATCTTGCGTGCCTCGACCGTCACACCCTACCCATTCACCTCGGAAACCGGATTACTCGAACGCGTGTCGCAAGGTCTGGAGCGTCGGCGTGTGCGTCAGATCCAGATAGACCGGCGTCACCGAAATGCCCCCGTGGAAGACCACATGGATGTCGGTGTCCGGCGCCACGTCGGCCTCGCCGCGCAGGGTCCCGATCCAGATATAGGGTTTGCCGCGCGGATCGACACGCTCCACCAGCTCGTCGCCGATCTTGCGCTTGCCGTGGCGGACGACCTGGATGCCGGTGACCCGGTCCGCCGGACAGGCCGGGAAGTTCACGTTGAGCAGGACGTATTTCGGCCAGGGCGTGGAGACGGCCTTGCGGATCACCTCCGCCCCCCAGCGCTCCGCCGCCGACCAGTCGATCTGGGCACGGTTCTCGTAGTGCTGGCTGAGCGCAATGGCCGGGACGCCCAGCAGGGTCGCCTCCATGGCCGCCGCGATGGTGCCCGAATAGGTCACGTCCTCGCCGATGTTGGAGCCCTGGTTGACGCCGGACAGGACCAGCGTCGGACGGGCGTCCTTCATGATGTGGTTGACGGCCAGCAGGACGCAGTCGGTCGGCGTGCCGTCCACCGTGTAGCGCCGCTCGTCCAGCTGGCGCAGGCGCAGAGGCCGGTTGATGGTCAGCGAGTGGCTGGCCGCCGACTGCTCCATCTCCGGCGCCACCACCCACACGTCGTCGGAGATGGAGCGGGCGATGGCCTCCAGAACTTTCAGGCCCGGCGCGTGGATGCCGTCGTCGTTGGTGACGAGGATGCGTGCGTTCGACAGGTCGAGCGGGAGATCGAACATCAGGCGGTGATCCTTTCCAGCCCGCGCATGTAGGGCCGGAGCGCTTCGGGAACCAGGATGGAGCCGTCGGGCTGCTGATAATTCTCCAGCACCGCGATCAGGCAGCGCCCGACCGCCACGCCCGAGCCGTTCAGCGTGTGGACGAACTGCGTCTGCTTCTCGCCCTTCGACCGGCAGCGGGCCTTCATGCGGCGGGCCTGGAAGTCGCCGCAGTTCGAGCAGCTCGAAATCTCGCGGTACATGTTCTGGCCGGGCAGCCAGACCTCGATGTCGAAGGTCTTGCGCGCCGAAAAGCCCATGTCGCCGGTGCACAGAGTCACCACGCGGTAGGGCAGCCCCAGCCGCTGCAGGATGGTCTCGGCGCATTGGGTCATGCGCAGGTGCTCCGCTTCCGACTGGTCCGGAGCGGTGACGCTGACCATCTCCACCTTCCAGAACTGGTGCTGGCGGATCATGCCGCGGGTGTCGCGCCCGGCCGACCCGGCCTCGGCGCGGAAGCAGGGGGTTAGCGCGGTGTAGCGGTGGGGCAGTTCCTCCGTCGCCACGATCTGGTCGTTGACGAGGTTGGTCAGCGGCACTTCCGAAGTCGGGATCAGATAGTGATCGCCCGTGCGGAACAGGTCCTCCTCGAACTTCGGAAGCTGGCCGGTGCCGAACAGGGCGTTGTCGCGGACCATCAGCGGCGGCGCGATCTCGGTGTAGCCGTGCTCGCCGGTGTGGATGTCCAGCATGAAGTCGGCGAGCGCGCGCTCCAGCCGGGCCAGCCCGCCCTTCAGGACGGTGAAGCGGGCGCCCGACATGCGCGACGCCGCCTCGAAATCCATCAGGCCCAGCGCCTCGCCCAGCTCGAAATGCTGCTTGGCGTCGGCGATGGCCTTCGGCTCGCCCCAGCGGCGGATTTCGACGTTGGCGGTCTCGTCCGGGCCTTCCGGCACGTCGTCGGCGGGCAGGTTCGGGATGGAGGCGAGCAGGCCGTCCAGTTCGGCGCCCAGCGCCTTCTCCTCCTCCTCGACCTGGGGCAGCCGCTCCTTGAGCTGCGCCATCTCGTCCATCAGCGGCTGGGCGTCGCGGCCCTCCCGCTTGGCGAGGCCGATCTCCTTCGCCGCCTCGTTGCGGCGCGCCTGCATTTCCTGCAACTGGGTCTGCGCGGCGCGGCGGCGCGAATCGAGGTCCAGCACCGTTGGCGACATCGCCTCAAGGCCCCGGCGGGCGAGGCCGCGGTCGAAGGATTCGGGGTTCTCACGGATGGCGCGAAGGTCGTGCATGGCTCACGGCGATACGGAATGGGTGGGAGGCTGGTTATAGTCCGCCGCCGGGTGAAGGTCCAGAGGCGGAGCCCCGCCGATGGGAAAGACCATGAAATGATTGGTGTCCTATACTTATCGGTGGCGCCGTGAACACGAATGCGTGCAGAACCCCGGAATCGACCGCTGCCCTCCCCACTCCGGACATGATCCTCGACACCCGCACCCTCGTCATCGTCCTGGTGGGCATCGGCGTTCTGCTGTCCATCGCCGCCTTCCTGACCTGGAGGGCGCACCGCCACATCACCGCGCTGGCCTATTGGGCTGGTGGCGCCTTGGCCGGGGCCGCCGGAATGGCGCTCGTCATGCTTTACGGGGTCTGGCCACCCGCCCTGGTAATCCCACTGAGCAACGCCCTGGTGGCCGTCACCTATCTTCTGAACTGGTTCGGCGTGCGCAGCTTCGCCGGACGGCAGATCCCGTGGAGGATCGGGCTGGCGCTGCTCGCCGCGCTGACCGCCGGCAACGTGTGGTTCGTGGTGATGACCAACGACGTGGCCGCGCGTGTCCTGGTCGGGTCCGCCGGGATCACCGGCCTGTCGCTGCTGGCGGCGCTGGAATTGTGGCGGATGGGACCGTCGGACCGGCCGAGGCGGGCGCAGCGGGTCACAGCCCTAGTGTTCCTGTTCCACGCCCTGTTCGTTGCCGGACGTGCCGTCCTGACGGCGGTTGGCGGGCCTGTGGACGGCATTCTGATGCCAAGTCTGGTGCAGAGCGCCGGGTTCCTTGAGGCCATCCTTGCCGTTACGGGCTGGGGCTTCGGCTTCCTCGCCATGACCAGCGAAAAGCTTCAGGACGATCTGGACCGCATCGGCACCATCGACCCGCTGACCGGCGCCTACAACCGCCGGGCCTTCCTGAAGCACGCCGAGCGGGAGTTGCTGCGGGCGCAGCGGAACGGGGCGCCGCTCACCCTGCTGCTTCTCGACCTCGACCGTTTCAAGCGGGTCAACGACACCTTCGGCCATCTGGCCGGGGACGCGCTTCTCCGCCGCTTTTCCGAGATCGTCGCGGCAAGGCTGCGCCGCACCGACCTGTTCGGGCGCTATGGCGGGGAGGAATTCTGCGTGCTGCTTCCCGACACCGACCGCAGTGGGGCGGCGGCGTTGGCGGAGGCGTTGCGGCGCGACGTGGCGGCGCGGCCGCTGCCCTTCCAGGGCCACGAGATCCCCGCCAGCGTCAGCATCGGCATCGCCGCCTGCCGCAACGGCAAGGATCTCGACGCGGCGCTGGCGGCCGCCGACCTGGCCCTCTATCGGGCCAAGCGGAACGGCCGCAATCAGGTGATGGTCGAAGAAGCGACGGCATAAGGAGAAAGACCTTACGCCTGCTCCGCTTCCGTCTCGTCGGCGTCGCCGCGCGTCTTCTCGATGCGGCGGCCGATCAGGATCGACACCTCGTAGAGCGCCAGCAGCGGGATGGCGAGGCCGACTTGGCTGATGACGTCCGGCGGGGTCAGGATCGCCGCTACGATGAACACGAACACGATGGCGTAGCGCCGCTTGGCGGCCAGAGTCTCCGTCGTCAGCAGCCCGGCGCGGATCAGCAGGGTCAACAGGACCGGAAGCTGAAAGGCCAGACCGAAGGCGAAGATCAGGTGCATCACGAGGCCAAGATACTCGCTGACGCGGGCCTCGAACTCGATCGGGAGGGCGCCGGCGTCCATGCCCGGGTGGAACTCGAACCCCAGGAAGAAGCGCCAAGCCAGCGGGAAGATGAAGTAGTAGACCATCGCCCCGCCCAGGAAGAACAGGATCGGGGTGGCCACCAGGAAGGGCAGGAAAGCCTTGCGCTCGTGCTTGTAGAGGCCGGGCGCGACGAACATCCAGATCTGGCTGGCGACGATGGGGAAGGACAGGAAGCAGCCGGCCCAGAAGGCCACCTTCACATAGGTGAAGAAGGCTTCGGTCAGGCCGGTGTAGATCATCCGCCGCCCCTGCCCGGCCAGGATGTCGGCCAGGGGTTGGACCAGGAAGTTGTAGATGCGGTCCGAGAAAGCGTAGCAGACGAAGAAGGCGATGAGGATCGCCAGCGTCGCGTACATCAGCCGGTTGCGCAGCTCGACCAGATGGTCGATCAGCGGCATCTTGCTTTCTTCGAGCTCGTCGTCGGACTCGCCGGTCATGCGCGTTTCGCCGGACACTGGGTCACGCCTGCTTGTTCGTGGTTGCCGCCGCAGCGGAGTCGGCGGAGGCCGGAACCGGCGGCTGGGCCGGGGCCGGGACGAACTCCGCGGGCGGTGCCGGAGGAAGCGGGGCCGTGACCGGCGGTTCGGTCGCCGGCTGCGGCTGGGCCGCCGTCACCTGCGGCGATCCGACGGTAGGCACGGGAGCGGGACCATCCTCCGGCGGGCTGCCGTGATAGCCGTCGGCCCCGAGGTTGGCCCCCACGTCGAAGGCGCCCTTCAGTTCCCCCTTCGGATCGATCGTGTTCTCGACCATCTTTTGGAGGTTCGTGTCGCGGACCTTCAGGGCTTCCTTGCGAAGCTCGTCAAGCTCCGCCTCGCGCATCATGTCGTCGATGTGGCCCTGAAAATCGCGCGCGACGACGCGCGCCTTCTTCACCCATTTTCCCAGGGTGTAGATGGCCTTGGGCAGGTCCTTCGGGCCGATCACCACGAGGGCGATGACCGCGATGACCATCAGTTCCGACCATGCAATGTCGAACATGGCTCCTCAGCCTTTCGAAGCGGCGCGGGGATGAAGGGCGCCGGACGGTCAGGTGCGGGCCGTCTCGTCCTTCTTCACGCCGGGGTCGGCAGCGGGCGGAACCGGAGCGGGCGGAACCGGATGGACCGAGGACACCGGCTGGGCCGGCGGAACCGGCTGGTTCGGCAGGACCTTGGAGTCGGCACCGGCGGCGGTACCCTCTTCCTCGTCCTTCAGGCCGGCCTTGAAGTTCTTGATGCCCTTGGCGAGGTCGCCCATGACCTTCGGCAGCTTGCCGGCGCCGAACAGGAGCAGGACGATCAGAAGGACGATGACCCAATGCCAGACGCTGGAGAATCCCATGACACACGTTTCCTGAACAGGCAGCCCAATGGCGGGGCGGCACTATGGCAGAAAGGTTCCCCTCCCGCAACGATCGGTCGGGCGAAACCGCTCAAACGACTAAGTGGGTGCACCGGCTGGAAAAACGAAGGCCTGACACAGGTCCATGCACACCGAAACGTGACTTTGTTCGGCGGGCAGGAACTGGCCCGGCATGCGCGAGTGCAGATGCACCGACCCGCCCTTCCCGTCCGGCACATCGAGATGGACCAGGCTGGTGCGACCCAGCAGGCGCGCCGCCATCACCCGCGCCAGAACCGGCAGGTCCCCGGCAGGGACCGTGGCGGCGGGCTGGGCGGACAGCTTCAGCGCTTCCGGGCGGATCAGCACGTCCACGGCGGTGCCGTCGGCGATCTCCGTGGGGATCGGGCCGACCGGGGTGTCCACCGCACCGTCCTGCACGACGCCGGACAGCCGGTTGACCTCGCCGAAGAATTCCGCTGCGAAGGCGTTGACCGGGCGGGTGTAGAGGTCCACCGGGTTGCCCACCTGGACGACTTTTCCGGCGCGCATCAGCGCGATGCGGTCGGCCAGGAACATGGCCTCCTCCGGGTCGTGGGTGACCAGCATGGTCGCAGCGCCGTTCTGCTTCAGCACGTGCAGCGTCTCATCGCGCACCTGCTCGCGCAGCCGGGCGTCCAGGCCCGAGAAGGGTTCGTCGAGGAGCAGGACCGCCGGATTCGGGGCGAGCGCGCGGGCGAGCGCCACACGCTGCTGCTGTCCGCCGGAGAGATGGTGCGGGAAGGAATCGGCGTAGCCGGCCATGCCGACTTGCCCCAGCGTTTCCAACGCGCGCTTGCGCTGCGCCTCGCCGGACAGGGCGGTCAGGCCGAAGCGCACGTTGTCGAGCACCGACAGGTGCGGAAACAGCGCGTAATCCTGGAAGACGAGGCCGACGCCGCGGCGTTCCGGCGGGACCGCGCCGCGCTCGTCCGCCACCACGGTTCCGCCGATCCGGACGGATCCGGTCTGCACCGCCTCCAGCCCTGCCGCGATGCGCAGCAGTGAGGACTTGCCGCAGCCGGACGGCCCGCACAGGCAGACGATCTCCCCTGCCCCGATGGTCACGCTGACGTCGTTGACGGCGACGACGCGCCCGTAGCGGTGGGTGACGCCATTCAGAGCCAGGGCCTCCACCGCGATGGCGGCGCCGCCACCCTGGGGACCGGAGGCGTCGAGATGCCGCCCGTTGGCCGGCAGCGTAACCGGCGCGGCTTCACAGGGAGCGCCCTGCCGCGGATCGGTCCCGCGGCTGAACAGGGCCGACGCTTTGTCGCGCAGCGCGATGCGCAGGCCGGCCGGCCGGGGTTCGGAAACGGCGTCTCCGGTCGCGGAGAAAGAACGGGCGTCGGTGACGGACGGACGATCCATGGCAGTCCCAGTCTATGGCGGTCCCAGTCTGAAGCGGCCCGGGGGTCGTTTGATGGCGGTCGATTGACCTTAGTACCGGTGCGCCGACCCTGATGCAAATGGTTCTTATTTTCGAGCGTTTCGCTCAGGTATCGGAATCGTCAGCGTTTTCCGATGGTTCCGCGTCCTCCAGGCCGGCTCCGCCGATGCCCAGCAGCAAAGGCCGCGAATCGAGCAGGCCGGCGGCGCGCAGGTCCTCCACCCCCGGCAGGTCGCGCAGCGTCTCCAGGCCGAAATGGTCGAGGAAATGGTCGGTGGTGATCCAGGTCAGCGGGCGCCCCGGCGTCTCGCGGCGGCGGCCGGGTCGGATCCAGCCGTTCTCCATCAGGATGTCCAGCGTGCCCTTGCTGGTCGCCACGCCGCGGATCGCCTCGATCTCGGCGCGGGTTACCGGCTGGTGGTAGGCGATGATCGCCAGCGTCTCGATGGCGGCGCGGGACAGCTTCTTGGAGACCTCCTCCTCCTGCCGCAGCAGCGGGGCGAGGTCCACCGCCGTGCGGAAGGACCAGCCGGCGCCGGTGCGGATCAAGTTCACCCCGCGCGCCGCGTAATGGACGCGCAATTCCTCCAGCAGGGCACGGATGTCGGCGTCGCGGGTCAACCGCCTGCCCAGCGTCTCCTCATCCAGCGGGTCCGCGGAGGCGAACAGCAGCGCCTCCAGCAGGCGCAGATCGCGCAGGCGCTGCTCGACCTCCTCCGGGTTGTCGATCTCCTGGATCATGCCGTCGGCACCGCTCATTCCTCGTCGCCTTGCTCATGCCGGCGCGATGCCCGGCGGACGTAGATGGGGGAAAAGGCGCCGTCCTGGCGAAGCTCCACCCGCCCCGCCTTGGCCAGTTCCAGCGTCGCCGCGAAATGGGCGGCCAGCGCCGAGCGGGTCAGCAGCCCGCCGCGCACGCCGTCCGGCAGGAAACTCGACAGGGTGGCCCAGTCCGGCATGCGGCCCAGCAGCTCGGACAGGCGGCGCACCGCGTCCTCGAGCGAATAGAGGCGCACCGGCTCGATGTGCAGGACGCCGCCCTCCTGCCGCTTCCTGTGCTCGCCGTAGGCCTTCAGAAGGTCGTAGAGCGTGACCTGGAAGACCGACTTGCGCAGGATGTCGAGGTCCTCCGGGGCGCCGCGGGCGAAGCGGTCAACCCCGAGCTGCGGGCGGGCGAACAGCTTGGCCGCCGCCCCCTTCATCGCCTCCAGCCGCTGGAGCTGGAAGGCCAGCGCCGCCGCCATGTCCTCGCCCGAGGGCTCCTCGTCCTCGACCTCCGGGATCAGCAGGCGGGACTTCAGATAGGCCAGCCACGCCGCCATGACGAGATAATCCGCCGCCAGCTCCAGACGCACCTTCCGCGCCTCGGCGATGAAGGCGAGATACTGGTCGGCGAGCTGGAGGATGGAAATCTTCGTCAGGTCCACCTTCTGCTCGCGCCCCAGCGCCAGCAGCATGTCCAGCGGCCCCTCGAACCCATCCAGGACGAGGACAAGCTGGTCCGCCGGGCTGGCCGCCTCGGCGCCCTCGTCCTCATGATCCGGGGGTTTCCTGCCGACCATGCCGTCAGTTGCCGCTGAGGATGCGGATCAGCTCGATCATGTAATCCACCGGCGGGCCGAGCACCCAGGAGAAGACGCTGAGGTCCATGCCAAGCTCCCGCCCGATGAAGGGCAGCAGGAAGAAGGCGCCGATCAGGATCAGCATGCCGTACTTCTCCAGCCGGGCTAGCGGGAAGGCCAGAGCGTCGGGCAGGATGCCGACCGCCACGCGCCCGCCGTCGAGCGGCGGCAGAGGGATCATGTTGAAGACCATCAGCACGACGTTGACCAGGACCGACACCTCCAGCGCGGCGCGGACCCACATCTCCGTCGCCCCGCCCTGCGGGCTGGTGAAGCCCCAGATGATCGCCGAGACCAGCGCCAGCACGAAATTCACCCCCGGCCCGGCCAGCGCCACCCACACCATGTCGCGGCGCGGGTGGTGAAGGCGCCCGAAATTCACCGGCACCGGCTTGGCCCAGCCGAAGACGAACCCTGTGGTGAAATACATCACCGCCGGCAGCACCACCGTGCCCAGGGGGTCGATGTGGCGAAGCGGGTTCAGCGTCACCCGGCCCAGCCGCCACGCCGTGTCGTCGCCGCGCCACATCGCCACGAATCCGTGCGCCGCCTCGTGCATCGTGATGGCGAGGATCGCGGGGATGGCGACCGCAAAGATCATCGGTATGCGGTCGATCAGACCTTCCAACACGCGCATCTCTCCCGTTGCGCTCCCCGGACCCGTCCGGGAAGCCTGAGCATGGCTCTAAACCTGGGGCGTTCCCAGCAATTCCGCCAGACGCGCCCGCAAGTCGTCGGCGTCCACCGGCTGCGCAGGGCCGCGCATCGCCTCGGCCCTCGCCCAGCGCCGCACCGCCGCGCCGCTCATCGTCGGAACGCCCTCGGCCACCGCCACCATCTCCTCCATCACGCCGTTGCAGTGGAGCACGACGTCCAGCCCGGCCGCCAGGACCGCCTCCGCGCGTCCACGCATGCCGCCGGCCAGCGCACCCATCGACAGGTCGTCGCTGAACAGCAGCCCGTCGAAGCCGATGGGGGCGCCGCGCACCACGTCGCGCACCACGATTGCCGAGGTGCTGGCGGGCTGGTCCGGGTCGATGGCCTTCATCACCACATGGGCGACCATGCCGAGCGGCATGTCGGCCAGGGCGCGGAACGGCGCGAAGTCGGTGGCCTCCAGCGCCGCGCGCGGGGCGTCCACCACCGGCAGCTCGGCGTGGCTGTCGGTGAAGGCCCGGCCATGGCCGGGCAGATGCTTGACAACCGGCAGAACGCCGCCGGCCATCAGCCCCTCGCAGGTCGCCCGCGCCAGATCGGCGACGCGGACCGGATCGCCGCAGAAGGCGCGGTCGCCGATGATGTCGTGGGCGCCCTCCACCGGCACGTCGCAGACCGGGGCGCAATCCACCGTCACGCCGCAGTCCGCCAGCATCAGCGCCAGCAGCCGGGCGTTGATCCGGGCGGCCTCCCGTCCGGCGGCGGCGTCACGGGCCGCGAGGTCGCCGAAGGCGCGCATCGGCGGGAAGGCCGGCCAGTGCGGCGGGCGCATGCGGGCCACCCGACCGCCCTCTTGGTCGATCAGCACGGGCGCATCGGCACGGCCCAGCGCCGCGCGCATCTCCGCCACCAGCGCGCGGACCTGCTCCGGCGTGTCGCAGTTGCGCCGGAACAGGATGAAGCCCAGCGGGTCGGCGTCACGGAAAAAGGCGCGCTCGTCCGCGGTCAGGGCGGTGCCGGCGGCGCCGAACACCACCGCACGGTGAAGCGCACGATGAGGTCCGGACGCGTTTCGGGCGTTCGGCAAAGCCGGATCAGGGACGGACAACCACACACCCCACATTCTGGGACTTGAGCTGGGCGCAGACCGACTTGGCGCGCTCCTCGTCGAGGCCGACACCCTGGATGCGGTAGAAGATGCCCTTCTCGCCCAGATCGGCCTTGGCGACCTGCATGGACAGCCCGCCGAGCGCCGCGCCGTAGCGGCTGGTCAGGCGCTTCCATTCCGTCGAGGCCTCGGCCTCGCTGCGCACCGCGGCGAGCTGGACGCGCCAGTTCCCTCCACCCGATGCCTTGGCGGGTGCCGGAGGGGGCGCCGGCTGCGGAGCTGGGGCGGCCGCCACCGGCGGCGCGGGCTGCGGCTTGGGCGCCGCGGCAGGCGGCGTCTGAGCCTGCGGCGGAGCCGGAGCCGGCTTGGCCGCGGGCGGCGGGGCGGCCTTGGGCGCCGGAGCCGCCGGTGCCGGAGCCGGAAGGGCGGCCACGGCGGGTGGCGGCGCCGGAGAGGCGACGGGCGGCGGCACGGCGGTCCCCTCCCCGTCCTGGCGCGGCACCGTGGTGGTGGAGCCCGGCGGAGGCGGCGGCAGTTGGGCCACCGCGGGCGCCTCCGGCAGGGTCGGCGACGGCGGCACCTGGGGAGCCACGACCGGCCGCGGCAGCGGCTCCTCCGGCGGCGGCAGCAAGCGTTCGATCTGCGACTTCGACCCGCGGTCGTTCAGCCGCTCGTAGACCAGCTTGTCCTGGTGCGGCACTTCCATGCCGCCGGGCTGCTCCGGGCGGGCCTTGGTCGGCGCGCTGTCAGCCATCAGCAGCGGCGGGCCGCCGTCCGGCGTGCTCTGCCCCTTGCCGCTGTAGACGACGACGATCGCGCCGGCGAAGGCCACGATGCCGACCACCGCCAGACCGAGGCCGAGCAGACCGCGCCGACCTCCCCGCTGCGGCGGCGTGCCGTAGGGATCGCTGGCGTAGTTGGCATCGCCCTCATACCTCATGACCGCATTTCCTCCACCGGCTCCACGCCCATCACGGCAAGGCCGGAGGCGATCACCGTGGCGACCGCGCTGACCAGCGCCAGACGGGCCACCGTCACCTCCTCGTCGCCGTCGATCAGGAAGCGCAGGCTGGTGTCGTCGCGGCCCTTGTTCCACAGCGCGTGGAAGTCGCTGGCGAGGTCGTAGAGGTAGAAGGCCACTCGGTGCGGCTCGTGCGCCTCGGCAGCGGATTCGACCAGACGCGGCCAGGTCGCCATGCGCTTGGCCAGCGCCATCTCCTCCTCGCTGTCGAGGCGGGCGAGGTTGGCCCTGGCGGCCAGCGCCGCCACCGACAGGTCAGCCCCCGGCAGCGCCGTTGCGGCGTGGCGCAGGACCGAGCGGCAGCGGGCGTGGGCGTACTGCACGTAGAAGACCGGGTTGTCCTTCGACTGCTCGACGACCTTGGCGAAGTCGAAGTCCAGCGTCTGGTCGTTGCGGCGGGTCAGCATGATGAAGCGGACGACGTCGCGGCCGACCTCCTCGATCACGTCGCGCAGCGTCACGAAGGTGCCGGCGCGCTTGGACATCTTCACCGGCTCGCCGTTCTTCATCAGATGGACGAGCTGGCAGAGCTTGACGTCCAGCGACGCCTTGCCCTCGGTGATCGCCGTGGTCGCCGCCTGCATACGCTTGACGTAGCCGCCATGGTCGGCGCCCCACACGTCGATCTGCAGGTCGAAGCCGCGGCGGTGCTTGTCGTAGTGGTAGGCGATGTCGTTGGAGAAGTAGGTGAAGGACCCGTCCGACTTCTTCAGCGGGCGGTCGACGTCGTCGCCGAAGTCGGTGGACTTGAACAGGGTCTGCGGGCGCGGCTCCCAGTCGTCGGGCTTTTTGCCCTTGGGGGGCTCCAGAACGCCGACGTAGATCAGGCCGCGGTCCTCCAGCGCCTTCAGCGCCGTGTCCACCGCCCCGGCCTTCACCAGCGCGCGCTCGGAACTGTAGACGTCCATGCGGACGCCGAGGACGCCGAGGTCCTCCCTGATCCATTCCATGATCGTGGCGATGGCGAAGTCGCGGCAGGCCGGCAGCCAGTCGGCCTCGTCCGCGCCGACCCACTTGTTGCCGTCGCGCTCGGCCAGGGCCTGCCCGACCTCCTTCAAATACTCGCCGGGATAGAGGCCCGCCGGAATCTCGCCGATGTCCTCGCCCAGCGCCTCGCGGTAGCGCAGGAAGGTCGAGCGGCCCAGCACATCGACCTGGGCGCCGGCGTCGTTGATGTAATACTCACGGGCGACGGCGTAGCCGGCCTTCTCCAGCAGCGCGGCCAGCGCGTCGCCGAACACGGCGCCGCGGCCATGGGCCGCGTGCAGCGGGCCGGTGGGGTTGGCCGACACATACTCGACGTTCACCGGGCGCTTGCCGCCCAGAGTGCTCTCACCATAGGCGGTGCCGGCGGTCAGCACGTCGCGGATGCGGTCGCGCCAGACGTCGGCCGTCAGGCGCAGGTTTACGAAGCCCGGGCCGGCGATCTCGGCGCTCGCCACGTCGGGGCGGGTCTTCAGCTTCGCCACCAGCAGCTCGGCCAGCGCACGCGGCGGCTTGCCTGCCGGCTTGGCCAGGATCATCGCCGCGTTGGTCGACAGGTCGCCGTGCGCCGCCTCGCGCGGCGGCTCCACCGTCAGGCGCGCGGTGTCGAGCCCCGCCGGGATCTGGCCCTCGGCGGCCATCTCGTCCAGCAGCTTGCGGATGTCGTTCTCGAAGACCTTGAAGATGTTCATCGTTTCAATTCTTGCTTTAGGTCTGGGGCGTTCAGGTCTTGGCGTCCATGTCGAACAGGCGGGCGTATTCGGCGAGCGCGTAGCGGTCGGTCATGCCGGCGATGTAGTCGGCGACCAGCCGCGCCAGCACCGTCCGGTTGCCGTGCCCGCCCTGTTTGGCGATCTCCTCCTGCCACTGCGTCGGCAGGGTGTTCGGCTCGGCCATGAACAGGTCGAACAAGGCGGTGACCACCCGCTTGCACTTGCTCATTTCCCGGTTCACCCGGTAATGGCGGTACATGCGCTGTTTCAGGAAGGCGCGCAAGGGCCGCTGCGCCTCGACCATCGCGGGGGAGAAGCTGACGACTGGCTCCGGCAGGGCGCGCAGCTCGGCGGCGCTTCCCGGGCGGTGGCGGTCCAGCCGCTCCCGCGTTTCGGCCAGCAGGTCGACGATCATGTTGTTGATCATCCGCCGGATCGTCTCGTGGATCAGGCGGGAGCGCTCCAGCCCGGGATAGCGGTCGCAGACCTGCCGCACCACCGGGCCGACCAGCGGCAGCTCCGCCACCTCGTCCACGGTGAACAGGCCGGCGCGCAGCCCGTCGTCGATGTCGTGGTTGTTGTAGGCGATGTCGTCGGCCAGGGCCGCCACCTGCGCCTCGGCGCCGGGGTTGGTGTGAAGCTCCAGGTCGCAGCGTTCCTGGAAGGCGGCCAGAGTCGTCGGCAGCCTTTCACCGCCGCCGAGCGGCAGCAGCGGGCCGTTGTGCTTGACCACGCCCTCCAGCGTTTCCCAGGTCAGGTTCAGCCCGTCGAAGTCGGCGTAGCGGCGCTCCAGCATCGTCAGGATGCGCAGCGTCTGGTCGTTGTGGGCGAAACCGCCGTAGGGCGCCATGCAGGCGTTCAGCGCGTCCTCTCCGGCATGGCCGAAGGGGGTGTGGCCGAGATCGTGGGCGAGCGCCACCGCCTCCGCCAGATCCTCGTTCAGGCCGAGCGCGCGGCTGATCGAGCGGGCGATCTGCGCCACCTCCAGGCTGTGGGTCAGGCGCGTGCGGAAATAGTCGCCCTCGTGATAGACGAAGACCTGCGTCTTGTACTTCAGCTTGCGGAAGGCACCGGAATGCACGATGCGGTCGCGGTCGCGCTGGAAGCACGAGCGCGTCGGGCTTTCCGGCTCCGGGAACAGCCGGCCGCGCGTCTGTGCGGGGTCGCAGCCATAGGGCGCCGGGCGATCCTGGAAGAAGTCCGCCGTCATGGCGCGGACACTACCGACGCAAACCGCGCTGTGCAACGGCGAAGGCGGAGACCGGCCGAGACATCCGGCAGCCGCAAGCAGGCATTCGGGCACAGGCGAACCGCAGGTCAGGCATGAGTTCGCCGGACATGCCTTTGACGAAAGGCGGACACACCCTTACATTCGTCGTTGTGTCGTCTGTCCCGCGAAACACCCCCGCGAAACACCGAGGTCCGTCCCATGCCCGACACCGCCCTTCCCGCCACCGCGCAAGAGGGTGCGCGCGTTCTCGCCGTGTCCGACAGCGCCGCCAAGCGCGTCGCCTTCCTGATCGAGCATGAGGGCGACCCGGCCCTGATGCTGCGCCTGACCGTGTCGGGTGGCGGCTGCTCCGGCTTCCAGTACGGCTTCGCCTTCGACGCCACGGCGAACGAGGACGACCATGTGTTCGAGAAGAACGGCGTGAAAGTCGTCACCGACGACGCCTCGCTGGACCTGCTGGCCGGCTCCACCCTCGACTATGTCGAGGACCTGATGGGGGCCGCGTTCCAGATCAAGAATCCGAACGCAACGGCGTCCTGCGGCTGCGGCAATTCCTTCGCCGCCTGACGGTTCCTTTTTCCCCTGCCCTTTGCCGAACAAGAAGAACACGACGTGAAGATCGCCACCTGGAACGTCAATTCGGCGAAGGCCCGCCTTCCGCTGATCACCGACTGGCTGCGCGCGGAGTCCCCGGACGTCGCGCTTCTGCAGGAGATCAAGTGCGAAACCGCGGCCTTCCCCCGCGCCGCCTTCGAGGAATTGGGCTATCACGTCACGCCGGTGGGGCAGAAGTCCTACAACGGCGTGGCGTTCCTCTCCAAGGCGCCGCACGAGGACGTGCTGACCCGCCTGCCCGGCGAGCCGGAGGACGAGCAGGCCCGCTATGTCGAGGCCTCGGTGGGCGGCGTGCGCATCGCCTCGCTCTATCTGCCCAACGGCAATCCGCTCGGGACGGAGAAGTTCGCCTACAAGCTCCGCTGGATGGACCGGCTGCACACCCATGCCCGCGACCTGCTGGCGCAAGAAATCCCCTTCGTTCTGGGCGGCGACTACAACATCATTCCGGAGCCGCGCGACGTCTTCGACCCGGTGGCCTTCGCCGGCGACGCCCTGTTCCAGCCCGAATCGCGGGCGAAGTTCCGCGCCCTGCTGAATCTGGGCCTGACCGAAGCCTACCGCGCCCTGCACGACGACGACCACGCCTACACCTTCTGGGACTATCAGGCGGGCTGCTGGCCACGGGACCTGGGGTTGCGCATCGATCACTTCCTGCTGTCCCCGCAGGCCGCCGACCGCCTGGTGGAGTGCCGCATCGACCGTCGCCCGCGCGGTGCGGAAAAAGCGTCCGACCACACGCCGGTCCTGCTCGAGCTGCGTAACGGGTCAGACATTTCTTAAATTTTTTCACGCATCCTCAAGGCCGACTCGAAAACCGAGCGAGCGTCCATCCGCGGGGAGAGGCGGCAAGACGATGGTCTGGGGACAGGACAGCGGCCGCAGAGCGATCGAAGAGCTGCTGACGGCCATCGAGCAGCAGGCCGGCGAAGCGGTCGCACTGGGCGTGCGTGCACAGCGCGATATCCAGGAGGACCGTTTCTCCTCGTTCCTCGGCTTCCGCCGGAAGGTGGAGGAGGTGCGCGCCCTCGTCACCCTGACGGAAGAGCGTCTGACGACCGTCGGCACAGCGAAGCTGTCCGACCTGCGCACGGAGTTCGAACGGATCGACCTTCTCCTGACCGGCCTGCTGGCCCGCGCCACCCGGAACTATTTCGAACGGATGCGGGACGATCAGGCGCTCCCCATCGGCGCCCGCGAGCTGTTCGAGCCGGAGTTGAAGATCATCGAGGAGATGCGCAGCAAGCTGGACCGCCCACACTATGCGGGCCGCGTTTCGGCCACGGTGATCGAGGATCTGGAGGCGACCGGCGTCATGATCCGCAAGGTCCTCAGCCGAGCCCCCAGCCTGCCGGATTTCTCCGACTCTCCGACGCCCCCGAAGCCGACGAAGCGGCTGTCGAACCTGGGCCGCCCGATCCGGATGTGACTTCCCCACGTTGAACCAAGACGGCCCCCGCGCGACGAGCATCAAAAGCGAGTTGACCGAAGAACGGGGACACGGCATGTTCCCCCCGCTTCTGATCCTCGGTGAGGGGATAGCCTGAGATCGGGCGCCAATTTCGGGGATCAGGGTAGGGACCAGAGAGCAATGGTTCCCAGACGCGCAAGGCTAAGCCCTTGAAGGCGTTGATTGGATGGGTGGCCGAGCGGTTTAAGGCTCCAGTCTTGAAAACTGGCGTGGGGGCAACTCCACCGTGGGTTCGAATCCCACCCCATCCGCCACCCAATTTCCGCTTGCATTTCTGCGTTTCCCAACCGAATCGGCGCTTACATTCCCTTGATCCCGGTTCATTTGAAAATCCATACGGTTGTAATGTTTCCTTCAGGGCTTTGTGCTTCTCTGAAGCAATGGTCGTGGAGGCCGCATGCGGATTTTGGTGGTCGACGATTCGCGCATGGCGCGCACGGTGCTGTGCCAGCAGCTTGAGGGCTTCGGCCATCAGGCGGCTTTTGCCGAAAGCGGTCAGGCGGCGCTGGCGCGTTGCCGCGACGAGCCCATCGACATCGCGCTGGTCGATTTCCGCGTCGGCGAGATGGAGGGCGTGGAGGTCTGCTGGCACCTGCGTGCGGCGCAGCGGGAACGGCACCTCTACCTCATGCTGATGATCCCCGGCAGCATCACCAACCAGTTCTTCGAGGTCGTGGAGAACGGCGCCGACGAGTTTCTGCGCAAGCCGCTGGACCTGACATGGCTGCGCGCCCGGCTGCTCGCCGCCTCCCGCGTGGTCGACATGCAGCGCCAGTTGGAGCGCCTCGCCACCACCGATTCGCTGACCGGCGCACTGAACCGTGGGCGCTTCATGGCGCGCGCCGCCGACGAGGTGGCTCGGGCGCAGCGCAGCGGCCAACCGCTGTCGGCAATCATGCTGGACATCGACCACTTCAAGAAGGTCAACGACACCTACGGCCACGCCACCGGGGACGAGGCCATCCGCACCGTGGTCCGCGTCTGCCGCTCCATGGTCCGCGGCGCGGACGTCCTGGGCCGGCTGGGCGGCGAGGAGTTCGCCATCCTGCTGCCCGAAACGCCGCCACAGGGAGCGGCGCTGCTGGCGGAGCGGTTGCGCCGGGCGCTTTCCGAAACCGACGTGCGCATCGCCAACGGCGCCGGGTCCGTCCTCTCCTTCACGGTCAGCATCGGGGTCAGCGCGCTGCGACCGGCCGAGACCAGCGTCGCCGCGGTGCTCGCCCGGGCGGACGAGGCGCTGTACCGTGCGAAGAACGGCGGCCGCAACCGCGTGGTGTGCGACGCCGCACCGTGATCCGGTGCGGAGCCGTCAACTACCCGTCAGGCTCCCGGCACCAGCCAGGGCCGCGCCTCGGCGTCGGCGCGGTCGAAGGCATCGATGGCGTCCTGGTGGCGCAGCGTCAGGGCCACGTCGTCGAGGCCCTCGATCAGACATTCTTTCTTGAACGGGTCGATGGCGAAGGTCAGCGGCTGGCCGTCCGGGCCGGTCAGCGTCTGGGCCGGCAGGTCCACGGTGACGGCGGCGCCCGGCGTTTCCTGCAACTGGCGGCGCAGTTCCGCCACCGTCTCCTCCGGCAGGGTGATGGTCAGCAGGCCGTTCTTGGCGGCGTTGGCGGCGAAGATGTCGCCGAAGCTGGGAGCGACAACGCAGCGGAACCCGCCGTCCACCAGAGCGTAAACCGCCCCCTCCCGTGACGACCCGCAGCCGAAATTTCGGTCGGTCACCAGCACGCGCGCCCCGACATAGGCCGGGTCGTCCAGCGGAAAGCTTGGCTTGCGCTCGTCATGGAACAGGAAATTGCCGTAACCGGCGCTGCGCGGCTTCTTCAGGAAGCGGGCAGGCAAAAGCTGGTCGGTGTCGATGTTGGCGATGTCGAGCGGCACCGCCGGCGCGGTCAGCGTGACGAAGGGGTCCATCCTTACGAAGCTCCGAGCTTGCGGACATCGAGCGTCCGGACATCGGTGAGGCGCCCTGTCACGGCGGCGGCGGCGGCCATGGCCGGGCTCATCAGATGCGTGCGCGCGTTCGGCCCCTGACGGCCCGGGAAGTTGCGGTTGGTGGTCGAGGCGCAGCGCTCCCCAGCCGGGACGAGGTCGCCGTTGATGCCGACGCACATCGAACAGCCGGGCTCGCCCCATTCCAGGCCGGCGTCGGTGAAGACGCGGTCCAGCCCTTCCGCCTCGGCCTGACGGCGCACCGGGACCGATCCCGGAACCACCAGCCCCGGCACCGCGGCGCGGCGGCCGCGCAGCACGGCGGCGGCGGCGCGCAGGTCCTCCAGCCGGGCGTTGGTGCAGGAGCCGATGAAAACGCGGTCGATGCCGATTTCTTCCAGCCGCGTGCCGGGGGCCAGCCCCATGTAGTCGAGCATCTTGCGCATCTGGCCGGCGCGCACCGGGTCGCTCTCGGTCCCGGGATCGGGAACCGCGCCGGTGACCGGAACCGCGGTCTCCGGGCTGGTGCCCCAGGTGACCGACGGGGCGATGGCCGCGGCGTCGAGCGACACCTCGCGGTCGAAGGCGGCGTCCGGATCGCTGGGCAGGGTGCGCCAATGTTCGACCGCACGGTCGAACAGCGCACCCTTTGGGGCGTAGGTTCGTCCTTCGATCCAGGAGAAGGTGGTGTCGTCGGGGGCGATCATGCCGGCCCGCGCCCCCGCCTCGATCGACATGTTGCAGACGGTCAGCCGGCCTTCCATCGACAGGGCGCGGATGGCGCTGCCGGCGTATTCGATGACGTGGCCGGCCGCACCGTCGGCGCCGATGAAGCCGATCACCGCCAGGATCAGGTCCTTGGCCGTCACATGCTCGCCAAGCTCCCCATCGACGGTGACGCGCATGGTCTTGGGCCGGCGCTGCCACAGCGTCTGGGTCGCCAGCACATGCGACACCTCGGTGGCGCCGATGCCGAAGGCGAGCGCCCCGAAGGCACCGTGGGTGGAGGTGTGGCTGTCGCCGCAGACGATGGTCAGGCCCGGCAGGGTCAGCCCCTGTTCCGGCGCCAGCACATGGACGATGCCCTGCGCCGGGTCGTGCAGGCCGAAATGGCGCAGGCCGTGGCGACCGGCGTTCGCCTCCAGCATCGTCACCATGTTGGCGATCTCGGGATCGGCGATCGGCTTGGCGCGGCTGTGCGAGGGCACGTAATGGTCGGCGACGGCGAAGGTCAGCTCCGGCCGGCGCACCGGGCGCTTGGCGTGGTCGATCATGCCGAAGGCGTGGAACGAGCCCTCGTGCAGGAAATGGCGGTCGATGGCGAGCAGCGCCTGCCCGTCCGGCCGGGTCGCCACCAGATGGGCGTCCCAGACCTTGTCGAACAGGCTGCGGGGATGCTGCGTCATTGAATGTCCTCCTCCCTCACTGCCTCTGCGGCAGCAGCCCCGGCGATGCGCCCCAGCGCCACCGCGGTCAGCAGCCCGTTGCCGGACAGGTAGCCGGACGCCGTCGATCCCGACACGCCGCAGGCGGCCCCGCCGGCGGCGTAGAGGTTGGGCAGCGGAGCCCCCTCCCCGCTCAAGACGCGGGCATCGTCATCGACGACCAGCCCGCCCTGGGTGTGGAACAGGGCGCCGGTGACGCGGACGGCGCGGTAAGGCGCTGCCAGAGGGGCCGCGCCGGCGAAGTCCCGGCCGAAGCCGTCGGTCTCCCCTGCGGCCTTCAACCGGTCGACCTCGGCCAAGGTGGCGGCCAAGGCGTCCGCGTCGACCTTCATCAGACGGGCAAGGTCCGCCGGGCTGTCGGCGGCGAGCACCGCGCCCATCGCCTCGGCCTGCCGGAAATCCTCGAACTGGCGGGCGACGGCGGCGATGCGCTCGTCGAAGACGGTCCAGGCGACGCCGTCCGGCTGGCGCAGCACGACGGCGGCCTGCTCCGAATAGCCCTGCGCCTCGTTGGAGAAGCGCTTGCCGTCCGTGTTCACCTGCACGCCGCCTTCGGTGACCGTCGCCCAGGTGACCAGGATGCCGGCGGGATGGGCGACCGAGCCGTGGCCCTGGTGCCCCGACAGGTACCGCGTCGCCGCCCCCAGAGCCTCCCCCCAGAGGAGCGCGTCGCCCTGGTTGCCGGGATGGCCGAAATAGAGCGCGTCGGCCAGTTCCGGCACATGACGCTCGACCAGCTCCCGGTTGCCACCATAGCCGTTGCAGGCGAGGACCAGGGCGACGCAGCCGACCCGCTCGACGCTGCCGTCGGGCCGGGTGACCTCCACGCCGCGCACGCGCGGGCCGTCGGCGTGCAGCGCGGTCACATGCGCCTCGCACAGCACGTCGATGCCGGCGGCCTCGACGGCGCCGCGCAGCCGGTCGATCAGTTCCGCCCCCGACCGGCTGGGCAGCCCGTGCATGCGCCGGGCGCTGTGGCCGGGATAGGTGAAGTTGTCGACCACCGAGAACGGCAGGCCATAGCGGTCGGCCAGCCATTCCAGCGCCGGGCCGACCGCGTGGGCGACACGGGACACGTCCGCCGGGTCGGGTTCCCCCTTCGCCTTGGCGATGATGTCGGCGGCGAAGAGTTCCGCGCTGTCCTCGATCCCGGCGGCGCGCTGCCAGCGGGTGCCCGGCGCCGGGATCAGGCCGGCCGACAGGGCGGTGGAGCCCTGGGGCAGCGCGTCGCGCTCCAGCACCAGCACCTCCGCCCCGCGCTCGTGGGCGGCGAGCGCGGCGATCATCCCGGCCGCACCGCCGCCGATCACGACGACGGGCACCGTGAATTCGAACGTCACGCCCTCGGTGGGCAGGATGCGGCTCATGGCGCGGACAGCTCCTCCAGCATCGCCGCGACCGTCGCCACGCGGCAGACCGGGCGCAGGGCGGCGACCGAGACGTCATGGACCTGCGTCGTGAAAGCGGCGCAGCCGTCCTCCAGCAGGATGGTGTCGAAGTCGCGGACATGGGCGTCGCGCACGGTCGAGGCGACGCCGCCGTTGGTGACGATGCCGCAGACCAGCAGACGCTCCACCCCGCATTTGCGCAGCACCCACTCCAGCCGCGACATGTAGAAGGCGGAATAGGCGATCTTCTCGACCTCGACATCGACGGGCTGGAGCGTGTCCACCGTGCGATGCCCCCAGCCGCCCGGCTGGAAGTCGCCCTTCGCCAGGAACGGCCGCAGCGCCTTCAGATGGGGGGAGATCATCGGCTCGCCGCCGCGCCCGGGGACTAGAGTGAAATTGGTGGAGATCACCCAGCCGCCGCGCAACCGCAACAGGTCGGCCAGCGGCTTTACTCGCTCCGGCAGGGCCAGGATCTCCGGCGCCGACTGGCCGGCGCGACCATAGGCCCCCTCGGCGTGCAGGAAATCATTCTGCAGATCGCAGACCAGAAGCGCGGTGCGCTCCAAAGGGATTGCCGCGGCGCTCATCGGGCGCTCCTTTCCACGATGACGTTGCCGTATTCATCGACGCGGGCGCTCAGGTCGGGATCGATGACGGTGGTGGCGTCCGGCTGCTCCAGAATCGCCGGACCCTGGACATGCGCGCCGACCGGCAGGTCGAGACGGTTGTAGACCGCCGTTTCGTGCCACGCCCCATCGAACCAGACGGGCCGCGAACCGGCATAGGCGCCCTCCACCGTCGTGCCGGCGGCCGGGGCCAGGGCGGCGAGGTCGAAGTGCGGGCGGCGGCCGATGGCGGCGGTGCGCAGGTTGACGATCTTGGCACCCACCCCCGGCAGAAGCCGGCTGAAGGACGCCTGATAGGCACGCTCGAAGGCGGCGCGGATGGTCGCCTCGTCGACACCCGTGGTTCCGTTCGCCACCGACACCGGCAGCGGCACGGCGACCGTGTGGGTCTGGCCGATGTAGTGCATGTCGAGTTCGAAGACGAGGTCGATGCGCTCGACGCTGAGGCCGGCGGACTCCACCACGGCGCGGGCGGCGGTCGCCTCCTCCACCATGCGGCGGTCGAGCGACGCGGCGTCGATGCCGGCCAGCGGCAGGTTCACCGTCTGCACCTGATCGTGGCGGATGTCGGCGATGACGCAGCCGAGCGCCGAGGTCACGCCCGGGAAGCGCGGCACCAGCGCCGCCTTCAGCCCGACCTCCTTGATGAGAGCGCCGACATGCAGCGCGCCGCCGCCGCCGAAGGGCACGGCGGCGAACTTGGCCGGGTCGTGGCCGCGCTCGATGGAGACGAGGCGGATGGCGCCGGCCATCTTGCTGTTGGCGATGCGCACCACCGCCTCCGCCGCCGCCATGACGTCGAGGCCCAGCGGCTCGGCGACATGGGTGGCGATGGCGGTGCGGGCGGCGTCAACGTCCAGCCGGGCGAGCTTGCCGCCGATCGGCCGCTCCGCGTTGATGCGGCCGAGCAGCACGTTGGCATCGGTCAGCGTCGGGCGGGTATTGCCCTGGCCGTAGCAGACCGGCCCCGGCCGCGAGCCGGCGCTCTCCGGCCCGACCTGGAGCATGCCGCCGGGGTCGACCCCGGCGATGGAGCCGCCGCCGGCGCCGATGGTGGTGATCTCGATCATCGGCATGCGGACGACCAGACCGAAGTCGATGGTGGTCTGGGCGGCCAGCATGGTCTGCCCCTCGACCACCAGCGACACGTCGAAGCTGGTGCCGCCGAGGTCGCCGGTGATGACGTTGGGGAAGCCCGCCGCCTTGGAGATCGCCGCCGCGGCGATGACGCCGGCCGCCGGCCCCGACAGGGCGGTGCGCACCGGCAGGCGCCGCGCGGTGTCGGTGGACATCACGCCGCCGTTCGACTGCACGATGTGGAAGCGGCCGCCGAACCCCTCCCCGGCCAGCGCGTTGTCGAGCTTGGCGAGGTAGCTGCCGACCACCGGCTGGAGATAGGCGTTCAGCGCGGTGGTCGAGGTGCGCTCGAACTCGCGGATTTCCGGCAGGATGCGCGACGAGCATTCGAGGTTGGCGTTGGGCCAGACCTCGCGCGCCGCCTCCAGCGCCGCCAGCTCGTTGGCCGGGTTGGCGTAGGCGTTGATGAAGACGATGGCCAGCGCCTCCGCCCCCATTTCGGCCAGCCGGCGGGCGCAGGCGCGCACCTCGTCGGAATCGACGGCGGCGCGGACGGTGCCGTCGGCCAGCGTGCGCTCCGCCACCTCCAGCCGCAGGTCGCGGTCGACCACGGGGACGAAGTCGCCCCACAGGCCCCAGGTCTGGCGGCGGTCGCGGCGGCGCATCTCCAGCACGTCGCGGAAGCCGGCGGTGGTGATCAGCCCGACCTTGGCGCCCTTGCGCTCCAGCAGAGCGTTGGTGCCGACCGTGGTGCCGTGGACGATGGAGCCCAGCTCGGCGACCGGGCCGAAGCTCTGCAGGCCGGCAAGGAAGCCGACCGCCTCGTCGCCGCGGTTGGACGGGACCTTGGCGGTGCGGAAGCTGCCGCGCGCCTCGTCGTAGTGGAACAGGTCGGTGAAGGTGCCGCCGACGTCGACGCCGACGATTGCACCCGTGGAGATGCCGTTGCTCATGGTCTTGCTTCCGGATTCGTCAGGCGGCGGAGGTTTCGCGGAGCGCCGCGGTGGCGGCGACGTCGAGCGCGCCGTCGTCGGTCAGCGCCACGCCGTAGGCGCTGCGCGCGGCCTCAGCGCCGAGGTAGCCGAGCCGCACGTCGCGGGCCACGGCCTCGGCGTCGCGGCGGCGCGGATCGCCCCAGCCGCCGCCACCCGGAGTCTCCAGCCGGACGCGCTGGCCGTCGCGGATCTTCACGTCGGTGACCTTGGAGGCGAGCGGCGGCGACTTTTCGCCCTCGTCGCTCTGCCAGACGAAGCGGTTCAGCGCCGCGGGCGTGCCGCCGGCCACCCCGAAGGGCGCGAAGACACCGCGCTCGCCCAGCAGGAAGACGTCGGCGGCGGTCAGCGCCTCAATCTCGTAGACGGCCCCCAGCCCGCCGCGGTGCAGTCCGGCCCCGGCGGAATCCGGACGCAGCGCCCATTGGGTGAACATCACCGGATAGGCCGCTTCGAGGATTTCCACCGGCGGGATGGTGGCGGTCGAGATCGGGTTGTTGGCGTGGTTCAGCCCGTCGCTCTCCGGGTTGCCGCCCAGGCCGCCGCCGAAGAAGGAGAACATGACCCAGCGCGAGCCGTCCGGACGGTGGCCGGCCAGCGACAGCGCGTTGATGGTGCCGAAGGGCGCGGCGGTGGCGCGGGACGGGTCGGCGAGCGCCACCGCGCCGAACACCACGCCGATGACGCGCAGGATGGTCTCGGTGTAGCCGCCGACCGGTTTGGGCGGCTTCACCGCCAGCAGAGTCGTCTCGGGGATGACGAAGGTGATCGGGTTGAGGCAGCCGGCGTTGGCCGGCACGTCGGTGAAGACATGCTTCAGCGCGACGTAGCAGCAGGCGACCGCCGTGGAATAGGCGATGTTGAGCGGCCCGGCGCAGGGTGCCGAGGAGCGGGAGAAGTCCAGCACCATGCGATCACCCGCGATGGTCAGGTCGAGCGCGATCCGCAGACGGTCGGCGGTGATGCCGTCGTTGTCGAGATAATCCTCGAAGCTGTAGGTGCCGTCGGGCAGCTTGGACAGCGCGCGGCGCATCAGCGCCTCGGCCCGCGCGGTGAAGGCGTCGAAGGCCGCGGCGACGGTGTCCTCGCCATGCTCGTCCAGCAGCTCGCTCAGGCGGCGCACACCCAGATCGAGCGCGTTGAGCTGCCCGTTGAGGTCGCCGTAGTTGGACACCGGCACGCGGGAGTTGGCGGCGAGGATCGCCAGCAGGTCGTGGTTCATCACCCCGGCCTTGACAAGCTTCACCGGCGGGATGCGCACGCCCTCTTGAAAGCTGTCGGTGGCCCGCGCGTTGAAGTTGCCGGGCACGTTGCCGCCGATGTCGAGCCAGTGGCCGACCGACGCCATCCAGCAGAACAGCCGGCCCTGGCGGAAGATCGGCCGCACCAGCCGGAAGTCGTTCAGGTGGGTGCCGCCGTCGTAGGGATCGTTGAACAGGAAGATGTCGTCGGGGTGCAGGTCGCCCTCCCGCGCCACCTTGTCGATCACCGCCTTGACCGCGAAGGCCATGGCGCCGACGAAGATCGGCAGGCCGTTGGTTCCCTGCACCAGGGTGGCGCCGGTCTCGGCGTGGTAGAGGCCATGGCAGGCGTCGCGCGCCTCGGCGATGATCGGGTTGAAGGCGGAGCGGTAGAGCGTCGCGTCCATCTCGTCGGCGATCTGCTCCAGCCGGCCCTTCAGGACGGCCAGCGTGACGGGGTCGATTGTGGTGGTCTTGGTGGTCATGCCGCGTCCTCCCGCTTGGCGGAGGTGAAGTCCTTGTAGGTTTCGCCGAGCGCCAGCATCTCCGGCGTGCCGATGAGATCGTTCAGCGCGTTGAAGTCGAACATGCGGTCGCGGAAGGGCTGGGTGGTGCCGTGGGCAGCCAGCGAGGCGTAATAGTCCTGCGCCTGCCGGGCCAGCGCCCGCACGATGCCGCCGGGGAAGATCACCAGCCGGTAGCCCAGCTCGCCCAGGTCGGCGGCGGAGCTGATCGGCGTCTGCCCGCCCTCCACCATGTTGGCGAGCAGCGGTCGGATGCCGCCCAAATCGGAGGCGATGGCGGAGAGCTGCTCACGGCTCTTCGGCGCCTCGACGAACAGCACGTCAGCGCCGGCCTCGACATAGAGCCGGGCGCGGTCGAGCGCCGCCGGGACTCCCTCCACCGCCACCGCGTCGGTGCGGGCGATGATCAGCGTGCCTTCGCTGGTCCGGGCATCGACCGCCGCCTTGATCTTGCCAGCCATCTCGCCGGCCGGGATCACCGCCTTGTCGGTCAGATGCCCACAGCGCTTGGGAAAGCTCTGGTCCTCAAGCTGCAGGGCGGTGGCGCCGGCGCGCTCGAACATGCGCACGGTGCGCTGCACGTTGAGCGCGTTGCCGTAGCCGGTGTCGGCGTCCACCACCAGCGGCGTCGGCACGCGGTCGCGCACCAGCGCGATGGTGTCCGCCACCTCGCTGACCGATACCAGCCCGATGTCGGGCCGGCCGAGCCGGGTGTAGGCGATGGCCGCGCCCGACAGGTACAGCGCCTCGAACCCCGCCGCCGCCGCCAGCGAGGCGGTGAAGGCGTCGTAGACGCCGGGGGCCAGGACGACTCGGTCCTGGGCCAGTCGGTCCCGGAAACTCATGCTGGGGACGGTCATGTCAAGCGCTCCCCCCGGTGCCGGTCCGCGAAGCCGTCGCAGCACCACCGGGTCAGGGTTGGGAAATGTCGGGATAGGGCCGGAGCACGCATCGCTCACAGCCCCAGATAGGTGCGTTTCAATTCGGGGTCGCGTGCGATCTCGTCGGAGGGTCCGGAGAGCGCGAAGACTCCGTTTTCGAGGATGTAGGCGCGGCGGGCGACCTCCAGCGACTGGACGACGTTCTGCTCGACCAGCAGGATCGCCAGCCCGCCCGCGTTCAGCTGGCGGATCAGCCCGAACATCTCCTCCACCACCAGCGGCGACAGGCCGAGCGACGGTTCGTCGAGGATCAGCAGAAGCGGTTCGGCCATCATGCCACGCCCGATGGCGAGCATCTGCTGCTCGCCGCCCGACAGCGTGCCGGCGAGCTGGCCCTCGCGCTCCTTCAGGCGGGGGAAGGTGGTGAAGATGCGCTCCAGGTTCCGCGCCCGGTTCGGCTTGCCGCGCCGGTAGCTGCCCAGCTCCAGATTCTCGCGGATCGACAGGTTGGGGAAGATCTTGCGGCCTTCCGGCACCTGGATCAGCCCCTCCTCGACGATGCGCGCGGCGGAGCGGCCGTCGATACGGCTGCCGGTGAAGCGGATCTCGCCCGCCCAGGGCGGCAGCACGCCCGACAGCACCTTGTTGAGCGTCGTCTTGCCGACGCCGTTGGAGCCGAGGACCGTGACGATCTCACCGTCCTGCACCGCCATGTCGATGCCGCGCAGCACCTCGGTGGCGCCGTAGCCGGTCTTCAGTCCCTGGATGCTCAGAAGCGCCTCAGCCATGGGCCGCGCCCTCCGCCGCCAGACGGGCGGCGGCGCCGTGGCCGAGATAGGCCTCGATCACGCGGGGGTCGGCGCAGACGGCGGCGGGCTTGCCCTCGGCGATCATGCGGCCCTGCGCCAGCACATAGACGCGCTCGCACAGGTTCATCACCGCCTGCATGACGTGTTCGATCATCAGGATCGTCACCCCTTCGTCGCGGATGCCCCGGATCACCGGGATAATGTCGCGGATCTCCGACGGGTTCAGGCCGGCCAGCACCTCGTCCAGCAGCAGCAGCTTCGGCTCGGTGGCGAGCGCGCGGGCCAGCTCAAGCCGCTTGCGCCCGGCCACCGTCAGCCCGCCGGCCGGCCGGTCCAGCTCGGCCGCCAACCCGACCCGGCGGGCCACCTCGCGCGCCTTGGCGATGGCGTCGGCGCGCCTGGCGTGGCGCAGATAGGCGCCGACCGCGATGTTCTCGCACACCGTCAGCCCGGCGAAGGGCTGGACGATCTGGAAGGTGCGGCCGATGCCGCGTTCGGCGCGGCGGTGCGGCTCCTCGCCGGTGATGTCGGTGCCCTCGAACAGGATGCGCCCGTCGCTGGGTGCCACGAAGCCGGAAATCATCGAGAAGAGCGTGGTCTTGCCGGCGCCGTTCGGCCCGATCAGGCCCACGATGCCGCCCGGCTCCAGCGCAAGCGTCGCGCCGTCCACCGCCATCAGCCCGCCGAAGCGCTTGGACACGGATTCAACGGCCAGCATGGGACACCTCCTTGGCGCCGCGCGTCATCATCCCGCGGCCGCGGTCGCGCAGCCGCTCCAGCAGGCCCAGGATGCCGCCGCGGGCGAAGGCGACGGCCAGCACCAGAACGCTGCCGAAGACGATCAGGTCGATGCCGGGGATGCGGCCGGCGAACTGCTTGGCGAGTTCGCCCAGCCCGTGCAGGGTCAGCGCCCCGACCACCGGCCCGAAGACGGTGCCGACGCCGCCGATGATCGGGGCGAGCAGCAACTCCACCGAGATCCAGCTCCCGTAGGCGATGTGGGCGTCGATGTAGAGGAAATACTGGGCGTAGAGGCAGCCGGACAGCGCCGTCACCGCGCCCGACAGGGCGATGGCGCGCAGCTTCACCTTCAGGGAATCGACGCCCAGCGCCTTGGCCGCGTCCTCGTTCTCGCGCACCGCGACGAGCTGCGCCCCGAAGCGGGAGCGCTGAATCCACCGCGTCAGCAGCAGCACGCCGGTGACGAAGGCGAGGACCAGCCAGTAGAAGACGGCGCGGTCGGCGAATTGCAGGTTGGCGGGGTGGACGTCCAGCTTGATCAGCAGGCCGGCGGCGCCGCCGGTGACGGGCGTCGCGTTGGCGAGGATGCGGAACACCTCGGCGAAGGCCAGAGTCACCAGCGCGAAGTAGGAGCCGCGCAGGCCGGAGCGGAAGCTGAGGAAACCGATGGCCCAGGCGACCGCCGCCCCCGCCGCCGTCGCCAGCAGCAGCCCGGCCCAGGCGTTGATTCCATAGCGCAGTTGCAGGATCGCCGTCACATAGGCCCCGGTGCCGAAGAAGGCGGCGTGGCCGAAGCTGAATTGGCCGCCGAAGCCGCCCAGGATGTTCCAGCCCTGCGCGCCCAGCGCCACGATCAGCGTGAAGACGAGGAAGTTCATCACCGGGCTGGACGTCACCACCAGCGGCAGCAGCGCGGCGAGAACGGCCAGGACGGCGATTGGGATCAGGTCGCGCGCGGTCATGCCTTGGCTCCGAACAGGCCGGTCGGCCGCACCAGCAGCACGGCGATGAAGATCAGGAAGATGCCGATCTGCCCCAGGCTGTCGCCCAGCAACAGGCCGCACAGGCTCTCCACCACGCCGATGAACAGGCCGCCCACCAGCGCGCCGGGGAGCGATCCCATGCCGCCCAGCACCACGACTGTGAAGGCGACCAGCACAAAGGCGCTGCCGATGCGCGGGTTCACGTAGAAGGTCGGCATCAGCAGGCCGGCGGCCACGGCGAGGCAGGCGCAGCCCAGCCCGAAGGTGATGGCGTAGACGTGCGGCACGTCGATGCCGACCAGATTGGCGCCCAGCTTCTCCTTGGCGACGGCGCGAATCGCCTTGCCGGTGTCGGTGCGGTTCAGCACCAGCCAGAGCAGCCCGGTCACCACCACCGCCACCCCCAGCCCGATCACCCGCGGGTAGGAGAGCAGCAGCGGCCCCAGCGCGACCACCTGGAAGGAATAATCGGTGTCGAGCGTGCGGGTGTCCGACTGGAAGACCGCCAGCAGCACATTCTCCAGCACGATCGACAGGCCGAGCGTGACCAGCAGGATGTTGCCGTCGTCGCCGTGGCTGGCCGGCCCGATGACGAAGCGCTGCAGCCCGTAGCCCAGCACGAACATCAGCGGCACCAGCGGTACGATCACCAGATAGGGGTCGAGGCCGAGCCAAGCCCAGGCGACCCAGACCGCGAACATGGCGCAGGTCAGCAGAGCGCCATGGGCGAAGTTGATGATGTGGAGCACGCCGTAGATCAGCGTCAGGCCGAGGGCGATCAGCGCGTAGACCGCGCCGGTCATCAGCCCGTTCAGCGCCGCTTCCAGGATGATCTGAGGTGAATACATGGCAGCCCGCGCATGAGGGAAATGGTCCTCTCACCCGTCCGGGCGGCCGCTGCGCGGCGCCGCAGGACGGGCGGGAGGAAAGGCGGGAGGCGCGAAGGCGACGGGACGGATTACGCCGCCGGGAAGTTGACCTTCGCTTCCGCAACGGCTTCGGGGAAGATCACCTTGATGTCCTCGCCCTGGATCTGCGTGTTGATCGGGGTGGCGCCCTCGTTCTGGCCGTTCACGAACTTCGTCGCGCCGTAGGGCATGATGTGGCCGGAGAAGGTGGAGCTGTTCAGCGCCTCGATGATCGTCTTGCGGTCGGCGGAGCCGGCGCGCTCGATGGCGTCGGCCAGCAGCAGCAGGTTCGAATAGTTCAGCGGGACGTTGTAGGCGAAGGACTTGCCCTGCGCCTCCACCGCCTTGCGCAGCGCCAGCGCCTTCGGATTCTTCGGGTCGTGCCAGTGGTTGCAGTCGATGACGTTCTGGGCCGCCTGAGGGAATTCCTTGACGAAGCGCCCGTTCGACGCCGCCCCACCGAGAACCGCGTAGACGCCCTTCGGCTTGATGCGCTGCTGCTGCATGGTGCGGGCGAGCAGAACGAACTCGCCGTAGTAGTTGGACGGGATGACGAGGTCCGGATTCAGCGAGCGGATGCGCAGCGCCACGTTGGACATGTCGCGCGCCGGGGTCGGGTGGGCGATGGTCTCCAGGATTTCGAAGCCGCGCTTGGGCAACTCGGCCTGCAGCAGCTTGGCGAGGCCGGAGCCGAACAGGCCGTCCTCATGCACCAGCACGACGGTCTTCGCCGGCTTGCCGGCCAGCTCGTTGATCCTGGTGAGGTTGTCGAGCGCGACCTGGGTGACCTTGCCGAAGCCGGGGCTGAAGCGGAAGGTGTTGGTCAGGCCGCGCGCCATGATCTGGTCCGACACGCCGACATCGACCAGATAGGGCAGATCGTAGCGCGCCGCCGCCTGGGAGGCGGCAAGGCAGATCGGGCTGGCAAAGCCGCCGACGATGGCGCACACGCCCTCGGCCTGCATGCGCTCGACCTCCTGGGTGCCAGCCTCCGGCGTGGAGCGGGCGTCGCCGAAGACCATCTCGATCTTGGCCCCGCCCAGCGCTTTGATGCCGCCCGCGGCGTTGATCTCGTTGATCGCCATCTCGGCGCCGAGCCGGCCGAGGTCGCCGTCATGGGCGAGCGCGCCGGTCACCGGCTGGAGGATGCCGATCTTCACGGCCGGGGTCTGCGCCCGCAGAATCGACGGGGCGGCCACCGGCACCGTCGCGAAGGCGGCCGCCGCGGCGCCCGCCTTGAGCACCGTGCGGCGGGAGATGCCGGAGAGTGCGGAGTCCTGAACCGAACGTCCCATAACGCTCAACTCCTCTGCTTGATGGCCCGCGAGCCGCGGGTGGGCTTTTCGCCCGCTTTGTTCTTGTCGGTGTTGGCCTTATCGGCCTTTTTTACTGGGCACCCGCGGCCGCCCCAGGGCCGGGCTCCAGCGCCGTTCCCCGTCATCGCCGATGCGCACCAGATCCATGTGGAAGCTGTAGCGGTCGGGCCGGTACAGAGCGTGCAGATGCTCCACTCCACGGCCGGCCGGGTCGTGCACGATGCGCGTCAGCGTCAGCAGCGGCGAACCGATCTCCAGATCGAGCGCCGCCGCCGGCTCCGGCCCGGCCAGCGTGGCGTTGATCGCCTGGGTCGCCCGCTCGGTCTTCACGCCCGACCGTTCGATCAGCTCCAGCAGCGGGCGCGCCGCCAGTTCCGCCTCCGAATAGGTCAGGCCGAGCCATTCCGGCACATGGGTGGTCAGGTAGGAGAAGGGCTCCCCGTCGATCAGCCGAACGCGCACCGACCGCTGGACCCGCTCACCCGGCTTCAAGCCCAGGCTTTCGGCGATCGCTTCCGGCGGCGCGACGTACCCGAAGGAGAGCAGCTTCACGTCGGTGCTGCGTCCCATGTCGATCAGGTGCGACAACACGTTGGAGAGGTCGGCGACGATCGGACGGACGCTGCGGCTGTCATGGACGAAGGTGCCGGAGCCGGCCTTGCGCTGCACCAGCCCTTCCTTCTCCAGCAGGTCGAGCGCCCGGCGCACGGTCACCCGCGACACCGCGTGCTCGGCGGCCAGCGCCGGCTCCCCCGGCAGGCGCCCGCCCGGCGGCAGGTCGCCGGTGACGATGCGGTCGCGCAGCAGCAGATAGATCCTGCGCGCTTTCAGCGGTTCGACCGACGACTTCACAGTGCCCCGCCTCCCTCTCGCTGGAAACCGGTGTCTGTCTCTGCATAAGACAGGAACCTGTATGATCGATGATACAGCTTTGGTCAACAGCGATGTTGGGGACGCGAATGATCCAGGAGCGATCAATCGTGTCCCTGACGAGCCCCTGCGGGCACGCGCGCCGGCACGGGCTCGGTCCGCACCTCAGAAGTGACAGGGATGAGCGACGCCGCCGGTTGCGGCGGGCGGGCGCGGTGGGCGAGGATGGGCAAGCCGGATGCCCAAAAGAAAAAGGCGCCTCGGAAGGGAGGCGCCTTTTCGTCGTTCTCGGCGTTTGCCGTCAGGGCTGTTCCAGATTGATCCGGCTTGGCAGCGGATCGAGCTGGTCGCGGTACTTGGCGTCGGGGCGCGCGGCGTAGGGCTTGGAGGTCGGCGACATCAGCGTCTCGAAGCTGAGGGCGCAGATGCGCATGCCCGGCCGCAGCGCCAGCGGCAACCGTCCGCAATTGAAGAATTCCAGCGTGATGCGGCCATTCCAGCCTGGATCGATGGTGTGCGCGGTGGCGTGCACCATCAGGCCCAGACGGGCGAGGCTGCTGCGGCCGTCCAGACGGCCGGCGATGTCGTTGGGCAGGCCAATGCGCTGGACGGTGATGCCAAGCACCAGCTCGCCCGGATGGAGGAAGAACGGCTCGCCGACGGGAACCTCGACCCGGTCCATCAGCTTGTCGGGAACCTGGCTGGGATGACCCTCGGGCGGGGCGAGGTCGACGAAGGCCGCCTTGCCCGGCGGGAAGACCTGGAAGGCACTCCCGAGTTGCAGGTCGACCGACATGGCGCCGATCTGGCTCTCGGCCGGCAACGGGTCGATCTCGATGCGTCCTTCGGCGAGGTATCGGCGAATATCGACGTCTGACAGCTTCATTCTTTCCGACCCTCCTGTCGAAACCGCAAGCGGCGCGGCTCCGGTCGCTTTCCTGGCGCACTCTATAGCCGGATCGACGCCTCTCGACAACACAATCACCAGTCCCTTAGATGAGGCTCGTCAGCACAAGGGGTGATGGGAATGGCGGTATCCTCGATCGACGCGGCGGCAACGGACCCATCGGCAACAAACCACGAGGCCGAGTTGCGGCGTCTGTCCGTCATCCTGGGCGATGTCCCGCCCGCGGACGCCCGGCCGGACGCGGTTTCGCTGTTCCGGACTCGCGTCGCCGAACATGGGGAGCGGGTCCGACATCTGCGGGACTCCGTGTCGCCGCTGTTCGTCGAGAATGGTGACCTCAACGCCTATGCGTCCGCCGACGGGCCTCTGCCGACGTTGATCCTGGTCGGCGACAATCCGGGGCGCCGGGAGTATGAGCAGTCCGTCTATCTGTGCGTCCAGGGGCGCGCGGGGTCCATGGCGCACAGCTTCTTCGACGGCATCTTCGGCGCCGGGTCCTTTCGCAGCAAGGTGATGGTGCTGAACAAAAGCTCCTTCCACACGCCGCGCACGGTGGGGCTGACCGAGGCGATGCGCGACGATCCGGCGCTCGCCGAGGCCATCCGGCGCGACCAGGAGGAGAACGCCCGCCTGATCGCCGACTCGGTGGCCCTGCTCGGCGTGCCGGTCGTCACCATCGGCATGGAGAGCGGCGGGACATCCTTCCAGAGCTTCCGCAAGACGCTGGAGTCCCGTTACCGCGCCCACGGCAACCCGCCGGCGGTCTTCCAGGGGAAGCGCCTCGCCAGCCCCTTCCGCAAGGTGCCGCATTTCTCGCTGTCGAAGATCTTCTGCCGCAACGCCGACGCCGCCTGGAATGCCGGGCTGGACGGCTTCCTCACGCGCCACGCCGCGGTTCCGGGCCTGCGGACGGAGAACGGCAATGTCTCGTCCAAGCTGCTGCTCGGGCTCGGCGATGGCCCGCTGCTCGCCGATTACCTGGACAGCGTGATTCTCGGCAACGGCGGATAAACCGCCGCGGTCAGTGGCTCAGGGTCTGCCGAGCCTTGCGGCAGGCGTCCTCGCAGGCCCGGCAGGCCTCGGCGCAGATGCGGCAATGCTGGTGCATGCCGGCGTGCCGCTCGCACTCCTCGGCGCACAGGCGGCAGGCGGTGGCGCAGGCTTCGAGCATGGCGCGGATCACCACCTCGTTGGAGCCGCTGCGCCGGGTGGCGACGGAGCCGGCTGAAGTGCAGACGTCGGCGCAATCCATGTTCAGGCGGATGCACTGGACCAGTTCGGCCACCTGATCCTCGCCCAGGCAGGCGTCGGCGCAGGTGGTGCAGGTCTGCGCGCAGTCATAGCAGGCCTCGATGCAGCGGATGAGCGTGTCGTTGGTGTTTCCGCGGACCTGCGGGTGCGTGTTGATCATTTCGCGGGCGTGCATGGGCAGCCTCCGAAGGACAGGGATGAGGGGGTATGGGCATTGACGCCCTCCCCCGCCAACAGCGCCACGCCGCCATGGTTCGGAAAATCTCCGCCCTTTCTCTGGTCCCGCCCGCGCCCCCGGTTTACAAGCGACCGGTACGGCTTGAGAGGAAACACGGGTGTTCAACGAGACGGTCGGTCTGACGGCGCTGATCCTGACCGTCGCCACGCTGTACGCGGCGGTCGGGCAGGCCGGAGCCTCCGGCTATCTGGCGGTCATGGGCATCGTCGGGCTCGACCCGGCGACGATGAAACCGACGGCGCTCGCCCTCAACCTCTTGGTGGCGGCCATCGGCACCGTGCGCTTCGCCCGCGCCGGGCTGTTCACGTGGCGGGCCTTCTACCCATTCGGCGTTCTGGGGATGCCCTTCTCGTTCCTCGGTGGCACGATGCACCTGCCGCCCCATCTCTACTACCCGCTGGTCGGGGCGATCCTCCTTCTGGCGGCGCTGGAACTGGCGCGTTCCACCTGGGCGACCCGCGGAACGCCCGAACGGGCGGACACAACCGCACCACCCTTTCTCCCGGCGCTCGTCGCCGGGGCCGCGGTGGGCTTTCTGTCCGGGATGACCGGCACCGGCGGCGGCATCTTCCTGGCGCCGCTGATCCTGCTCATGGGCTGGGTCGAAACGAGACGCGCCGCCGCCGTCTCGGCCGCCTACAACCTGCTGAACTCGGCGGCGGCGCTGGCCGGCACCTGGACGGCCGCGACCACCCTGCCCGCGGCCTTGCCCTGGTGGCTGGCCGCCGCCGGCATGGGCGGGGCGGTCGGTGCCTGGCTGGGCAGCCGCCACCTGCCGACCGCGGCGCTGCGCTATCTGCTGGCGACGATCCTCGCTTTGTCCGGCCTCAAGATGCTCACGGCCTGACCCTCGACTCCCCCCACCCCCGCCGCTCCCAGACATGGGCGGGCAGACGGCTCATCAGTCCGATGGGCAGCAAAAACAGGGCGACGTTGGTCCAGCACAAGGCGCGGCGACCTTCTACCCGGCCCTGCGGCGCCTGCGCTGCCGCACGCTCCATCCAGCCGCCGCTCGCTTCGCGATAGTCCGGCATGGCCTCCAGAACGCCGCCGGAGGTGTCGTGGGCCGGGCGGTTGTCGAACATGTCGCGGTCCATCCGGTGGGCCAGCATGCGGTCCGCCAGCGCCGGCGCCACCACATGCGGCAGGGCGGCGGAGCGCCCCGCGGCGCCGACGAACAGCTCCGGCCGGGGATTCTCGGCCAGGCGCAGGATGGCCTCGGCCACCTCCTCCGGCGGGCGCAGCGGCGTCATCGCCTTGACGGCGCGGCCGGTGTAGTTCGCGCCATGTTGCCACAGCGGCGTGTCGATGGGGCCGGGCAGCACGGTGCAGACCTGGATGCCGGGATCCTCCACCAGCTCCTGCCGCAGCGTCTCGGAGAAACCGCGCACCGCAAATTTGCTGGCGGCGTAGGCGGCGGCGTAGCGCTGCCCGACGATCGAGGCCAGCGAGGCGACGTTGATGACCGTGCCCTCCCCCCGCTCCAGGAAATGCGGCAGCACGGCGCGGCAGCCGTTGGCGGTGCCGAAGAAGTTGGTGCGCATCACCTCCTCGAAGACGTCCTGCGGAGTCTCCTCGAAGCGCCCGAAGGCGATCACGCCCGCGTTGTTCACCCAGACGTCGATCCCGCCGAACACCTCGATGGCGCGCTCGGCCAACCGGTTCATCTGCTCCTGGTCGCGCACGTCGGTGGGCACGACCATTGCCCGCCCCCCGGCCTCGATGCAGTCCTCCGCGACCTCGTGCAGGGCGGCATGGCGCCGCGCCGCTAGGACCACCGCGGCGCCATGGCGCGCGAACTCCAGGGCGGTCGCCCGGCCGATCCCGCTGGACGCCCCGGTGATGACCACCACCTTGTCGAAATGCCGACCGGCCATAAGCGTTGCTCCCGCATTGTTCGTTCGAATCCATTTCCCTGGCTAACATCCCAGCCCGGCAAAGGTGCCCTGGGCTTCCGGACCGCCAAACCGTCCGGAACGCCAAATCTATGGGAACGGTGGAGACGGCGGCGCGAACCCGCTACAGTCGCGGCGTCCGGTGCCCATGCAGAAGAAGAGGTTAGTCCGTGGCGGCCAAGGAACTCGACGTGAAGGGGCTGCATTGCCCGCTGCCCATCCTGCGGACGCGCGCCCTGCTGGACAAAATGGCCGAGGGGGAGGAGGTGATCGTCTACGCCACCGACCCGGCGTCGATCATCGATTTCAAGCATTTCTGCAACACGACCGAAAACGTCCTGCTGGCGCACGAGACGCGCGGCGAGGTGTTCGTGTACCACATCCGCCGCGGCGCCACCGCCGCGTGATTCCCGTCATTGCCCCGGCCGTTATCCATTCCTGAAGGAGCCCGCCCCATGCCGACCCTGCGCCCCGCGGTTCCGCCCCCGCTGCGTCCCGGCGCGGTGGTCCATGGCCCTGGCTCCGCCGCCGTGGACGCGATGATCGACCGGTTCGTGATGGAATTGCAGCGGCGCGGCTTCCGCGTCGGCGGCGTGATCCAGCGCAACACCGGTGCCCCCGGCGACTGCGCCGACCTGATGGAGCTGGTGGACGTCGCCACCGGCAAGGCCTACGACATTTCCCAGCATCTCGGCCGCCAGTCGCAATCCTGCCGCGTCGACCCCCAGGGGGTGGCCGAGGCCAGCCAAGCGTTGCGCCGCGCCATCGCGGAGCGCGCCGACCTGCTGGTGGTCAACAAGTTCGCCGGACTGGAAGCGCATGGCGAAGGGCTGGCGGACGAGCTGCTGGCCGGCATCGCCGAAGGCATCCCGGTGCTGACCAGCGTCGGCAGCCGCTTCCTCAACGAGTGGCAGAGCTTCACCGGCGGCTTCACCGCGCTGATCTCGCCGGACGAGGACGCGCTGTGGCGCTGGTGGGGGGCGCACCGGCTCTACGACGACCTGCTGCACGGGGTGGAGGATGCGGAGGTCAGCACCATCACCATCGGCGCCAAATGGATCATGGTGGAGACGGACGGCGTCCGGGGACCCGGCATCGGGTTGGCCGCCCGCCCGCAGTCGGCGCCAGCGCCTGATCCGGCACGCTGGGCCGGAGTCTGCCTCGCCGAACTGGCCGCCTACGCCGCCCGCTCCTGGGACCCGCAGGAGGCCGCGGTCGGCATGGCCGCGCTGAACGCCCACTACAACCGTCCGGACCTGACCGGCTCCTCGGCCAACGGGCTGGACCTGTTCGCCGGGATGGAGGGGCGCGTCGTCGTCTTCGGGGCCTTCCCGCAGATTGCCCGTCGCCTGCCCAACGCCCATGTGGTCGAAATGAATCCCAGCGACGGGGAGTATCCGGAAGCCGCCGGGGAATGGCTGCTGCCGGGCGCGGAGGGGGCGGCGATCACCGCATCCACCCTGGCCAACCGCAGCCTGCCCCGCCTGCTGTCGGTGGCGCAGGGAACCCGCGTCGCCCTGGTCGGGCCGGGGACGCCGCTGACCCCGCGGCTGTTCCGCTACGGCATCGCCGCGCTGGCCGGCTTCGTGGTGGAGAACCGCAACGCCGTGGCCGAAGCGATCCTGGCCGGGGGCTCGTCCCAGAGCTTCCACCGCCATGGCCGCTTCGTCACGCTGCACAACGAACAGAACTGAGAGGGATCGGAATGGACGAGAAGACCCGCATCGAGCTGGAAGCCGCCGCGTTCCGCGGTCTGGTCGCGCATCTCCAGAAGCGCACCGACGTGCAGAACATCGACCTGATGAATCTGGCCGGCTTCTGCCGCAACTGCCTGTCCAAATGGTACGCCGCCGCCGCCAAGGAGCGGAACGTGCCGCTGACCGACGAGGAGGCCCGCATCGCCGTCTACGGCATGCCCTATTCGGAATGGAAGGCGAAGCACCAGAAGGAAGCTACCCCCGAGCAGCAGAAGACCTTCGAGGACACCAAGCCCCTGCACGCCGAGATCAGCGGCCACATGCCGAAGAAGTAACGGCTCTCCCCCCTCTCTCCCGGTCCCCCGGGAGAGAGGGAGCGTCCGGCGCTCAGGCGAACAGCCCGGTGAAGGGCAGGAACTCCACCATGTCCCCCTCGCGGATCGTCGTGGCGTCCGCCGGCATGTCCACCAGCCCATCCGCCTCGACCATCGAGGTCAGGACGCCGGAGCTGTCACTGGGAAACTTGTGGGCGACCGGGCGGCCATCCGCTCCGGTCGCCAGACGGGCGCGCAGGAACTCGCGACGACCCGGCTTCTTCTTGAAGTCGAAGCCGGCGACGACGAGGCACCGCGGGGCCGGCGCGTTTTTCGCCCCCGACAGGCGCAGCACCAGCGGACGCCCCACCAGCATGAAGGTCACCATCGCCGAGACCGGGTTGCCCGGCAATCCAAGGAAGGGCGTGGTCCCGATGCGCCCGAGCGCCAGCGGCTTGCCCGGCTTCAGCGCGAGCTTCCACAAATCGACAGAGCCAAGCTCGCCGACCACCGCCTTTACATGATCCTCCTCCCCCACCGACGCGCCGCCGGAGGTGACGACGAGATCGGCGGTCGCCGCGGCGTCGGCCAGGGCGGCGCGGGTCACGTCCGGCTTGTCGGGCAGGATGCCGAGGTCGCGCACATCCGCCCCCAGCGCGTCGAGCTGGGCGGCCAGCGTGTAGCGGTTGGCGTCGTAGATGGTGCCTTCCGGCTTGTCCGTCCCCGGCTCGCGCAGCTCGTCGCCGGTTGAGAACAGGACGACGCGCAGACGCTTGCGCACCGACAGGCTCGACCGCCCGACCGCGGCGGCCAGCCCGACCTCCTGGGCGCGCAGCCGCAGGCCGGGAGTCAGCACGACCGACCCAGCCGTCATATCCTCCCCGGCGTCGCGGATGTTGGCGCCGCGCTTGAGGGTGGCGGGCACCAGCACCGCACCGTCTTCGGCCCGGCAGTCCTCCTGCATGGCCACGGTGTCCACCCCCGCCGGAATCGGCGCGCCGGTGAAGATGCGCACCGCCTCGCCCGGCCCGACCGTACCGGGGAAGACGGAGCCCGCGGGCACGCGCCCCACCACGGTCAGCCGCCGGAATTCGCCTGTCTCGGCACCGTCCGCCGTGCCGAATCCCCAGCCGTCCATCGCCGAGACGGCGACCGGCGGCACGTTCACCGTCGCCGTCACCGGTTCCGCCAGGATGCGGCCGAGCGCGGCGCGCACCAGCACCTCCTCGGGCTCCGTCACCGCACCGTAGGTCCGCTGCACGCGGGCCAGCGCCTCGTCCAGCGGGATGGGGGCAACGGGGCCGGGGCCGGCGAAGCAGTCCATGCGACAATCCTTCTCCCTTGGGGGGCCGCCCTCGCGGGGCGGCACCGCGTCATATCATCCCGGATAGTCCGGTGCGCGGTCATGTTCCACCTTGATCATCGTCAAGACGCGGCGCGGCGCAAGCGTCCGTTCGTGGACGCACCATCGCGGTGGAGCGCGAGAGCAGGGATTCGCGCGAAGATTGTTGGATGCACGAATCAAATTTCGCAGCGCTGTGTTTTCCGTCTTGCGCATTTGGATCGATCCAAATAGGCTCCTCACAACATCCGGCGCCGGAGGCATCGCCACGGCTCGCCGGACGACGAGAGGCCGACAACGAGAATCCCGCACAAGGGACCGTTCACCGGACGCGCGCAGCGCCCGGTCCGGATGCGGAGGGAAAGCCCGTGAACTACACCTTCGATTTCAAGGCGGTCGTCGATTCCTGGGATTATCTGCTCCAGGGCGCGTGGCTGACCGTGCAGTTGTCGATCGGCGCCATGATTCTCGGCCTGATCGTCGCCATTCTCTGCGCGCTCGGCAAGACGTCCGGGCCGAAGCCCATCCGCTGGATCATCAACGCCTACATCGAGGTGGTGCGCAACACGCCCTTCCTGGTGCAGATCTTCCTGATCTTCTTCGGCCTGCCGACCATGGGCATCCGCCTGTCGCCCGACCTCGCCGCGCTGATCGCCATGGTGGTCAATGTCGGCGCCTACGCGACGGAGATCATCCGGGCCGGCATCGAATCGATCCAAAAGGGCCAGATCGAAGCCGGGCTGGCGCTGGGGCTGAAGCCGCTGCAGGTCTTCCGCTACATCGTCATCAAGCCGGCGCTGCGCACCGTCTACCCCGCGCTGACCAGCCAGTTCATCCTGCTGATGCTCAGCTCCAGCGTGGTTTCGGCGATCTCGGCGGACGAACTGACCTCGGTCGCCAACAACATCCAGTCGCAGACCTTCCGCAGCTTCGAAATCTACATCGTTGTGACCGGCATCTATCTGGTGCTGGCGATGATGTTCTCCGCGCTGTTCGCCGGCATCTACAAGCTGGCCTTCGCCTACGACACCGACCGGCGCTGAGGGAGGGCCGAACCATGATCCGCGCCTTCGGTTACAACGAGTTCCTCTTCCTCCTCAGCGCCGTGCAATGGACGCTGGCGCTGTCGGCCATCGCCTTCGTCGGTGGGGCCACGGTCGGGTTGGTCATCGCGCTGGCCCGCACCTCGGACATCAAGGCGGTGCGGCTGGCAGCCACCGGCTACATCCAGCTGTTCCAGGGCACGCCGCTGCTGATGCAGCTCTTCCTGGTCTTCTTCGGCGCCACGGTGATGGGGCTCGACCTCAACCCCTGGGCGGCCGCCGCGCTGGGCCTGACGCTGAATGCCAGCGCTTTCCTCGGCGAGATCTGGCGGGGCTGCATCCAGGCGGTGCCGCGCGGCCAGTGGGAGGCCGCCTCGGCGCTCGGCCTGCGCTATCCCGGGCTGATGCGCTACGTGATCCTGCCGCAGGCGGTGAAGGTCGCGGTACCGCCGACCGTGGGCTTCCTGGTGCAGCTCATCAAGAGCACGTCGCTGGCCGCCATCATCGGCTTCACCGAGCTGACCCGCGCCGGGCAGATCGTCAACAACGCCACCTTCCAGCCCTTCCTGGTGTTCGGGATCGTGGCGGTGCTCTACTTCCTGATGTGCTGGCCGCTGTCGCTGCTCAGCGCCCGTCTGGAGCGGCGCTACGCCCTCGCCACCCGCTGACCCTGTTTTCATAAGAACCGTGAGGAAACCCCAATGACCCTGTCGATCACCCGCCGCCTCGCCGTCGCCGGCGCCATGATGGCTGCTGCCGTCGCCCTGGCCGCTCCGGCCGCCGCCCAGACCGTCGACGAGATCAAGTCGAAGGGCAAGCTGACCATCGGCATGCTGGTGGACTTCCCGCCCTTCGGCATCACCACCGCCGACGGCAAGCCGGACGGCTACGACGCCGACGTTGCCAAGCTGCTGGGCAAGCACATGGGCGTCCCGGTGGAGATCGTTCCGGTCACCGGCCCGAACCGCATCCCCTACCTGCTGACCAACAAGGTCGATCTGCTGGTCGCCTCGCTGGGCATCACCCCGGCCCGCGCCGAGCAGGTGCAGTTCTCCGAGCCCTACGCCGCCATCGAGATCGGTCTGGTCGCCCCGGCCAACACCAAGATCAAGGAGGCCGCGGAGCTGTCCGGCAAGCGCGTCGGCGTCGCCCGCGCCAGCACCCAGGACAACGCCCTGACCGCCGTCGCCCCGAAGGACGCGCGCATCATGCGCTTCGACGATGACGCCAGCGCCGTTCAGGCCATGCTGTCCGGTCAGGTGGACGCGCTGGGCCTCAGCAACGTGGTCACCAAGGAGATCAAGAAGCTGGCCCCGCAGGCCAACTACGAGATGAAGTTCGTGCTGAACCGTCAGGTCCAGGGCATCGCCATGCGCAAGGGCCAGGATGCCCTGCTGAAGTGGGTCAACGAGTTCATCGAGACCGCGAAGGCAAACGGCGAGCTGAACGAGGTCCACAAGAAGTGGCTGGGCACCGACCTGCCCCCGCTGACCAAGTCGTAACGTCCCACATTCCCTCTCCCCTCTCCCCGGAGGGGAGAGGGTTTGGAAAAAGGAGGAGTCCCCCATGGCCTCGGCTTACGATACGACGGACGTCCCCGCGCCGCGGCCGGTCAGCGGCGAGGTCGTCATCCGGATGGCCGGCGTCCAGAAATGGTACGACAGCTTCCATGTGCTGAAGGACATCGAGCTGGAGGTCCACAAAGGGGAGCGGATCGTCATCTGCGGCCCCTCGGGCTCCGGCAAGTCCACGCTGATCCGCTGCATCAACCAGCTCGAGAAGCATCAGAAGGGCACGATCACCGTCAACGGCGTCACGATCGACGCTCACCACCGCCACCTCGATCAGGTGCGGCGCGACGTCGGGATGGTGTTCCAGCAGTTCAACCTGTTCCCGCACCTGACTGTGGTCGAGAACTGCATGCTGGCGCCCATGCGGGTGCGCGGCACCTCCAAGCAGGAGGCGCGCGACATCGCCATGAAATATCTGGCCCGCGTGCGCATCCCGGAGCAGGCGGACAAATATCCCGGCCAGCTCTCCGGCGGGCAGCAGCAGCGCGTCGCCATCGCCCGCTCGCTGTGCATGAACCCCAAGGTCATGCTGTTCGACGAGCCGACCTCCGCGCTGGATCCCGAGATGGTCAAGGAGGTTCTCGACACCATGATCGGTTTGGCCGAGGACGGCATGACCATGCTCTGCGTCACGCACGAGATGGGCTTCGCCAAGTCGGTCGCCGACCGCGTCATCTTCATGGACCGCGGCGAGATCGTCGAGCAGGCCACCCCCGCCGAGTTCTTCACGAATCCGAGGTCCGAGCGGACCCGCAACTTCCTCGGCCAGATCCTCACCCACTGAGTCTTCCCCATTAAGGACAGCGTTTGATGAAGCCGGAGATCATCCTCATCGAATCCATGATGCCGGACATCGAGGCGGCGCTGGACGCGGGCTACACCGTCCACCGCCTCGCCGGCGCGCCCGACCGCGACCGGCTGGTCGCGGAGGTGGGGCCGCGCGTCCGCGCCGTCGTCACCGGCGGCGGCACGGGCGTCAGCAACGCGATCATGGACGCCTGCTCCAACCTGGGGATCGTCGCGATCAACGGCGTCGGCACCGACGCGGTGGATCTGAAGCACGCGGCTGGCCGTGGCGTCCGCGTCACCAACACGCCCGACGTGCTGACCGACGACGTGGCCGACCTCGCCATCGGGCTGATGATCGCAGGGTCGCGCCGCATGATGGTCGGCGACCGCTTCGTGCGCGCCGGGCGCTGGCCGGGCGGCGGCCTGCCGCTGGCCCGCAAGGTGACCGGCAAGTGGCTTGGCATCCTGGGGCTGGGCCGCATCGGGATGGCCATCGCCCAGCGCGCCGCCGGATTCGGCATGGACATCGCCTACACCAACCGCAAGCCGCGCACCGACGTGCCCTACCGCTTCGTCGCCTCGCCGGTCGATCTGGCGCGGGAGTGCGACATCCTGATCGTCGCCGCCTCGGCCGGCCCGGACGCCCGCAACATGGTCAACCGCGCGGTGATCGAGGCGCTGGGGCCGGACGGGCTTCTGGTCAACGTCGCCCGCGGCGCCGTGGTCGACGAACCGGAGCTGGTCGCCGCCCTGACCGACGGGCGTCTCGGCGGGGCCGCCCTGGACGTCTTCGCCAACGAGCCGCACGCGCCCGAGGCCCTGTTCGGCCTGGACAACGTCGTGCTCCAGCCGCACCAGGCGAGCGCCACGGTGGAAACGCGCATGGCGATGGGCAATCTGGTGCTGGCGAACCTGTCCGCCTTCTTCGCCGGCCAGCCGCTGCCGACCGCCGTCGTCTGAATGGCGGCGTGAATGACCATCCTTGACGAGCGCGGCGGACCGGCCCGCATCACCCTGACGGAGGTGGCCCACCACGCCGGGGTGTCGCGGTCCACCGTCTCGCTCGTCCTGCGCGGCAGCCCGCTGGTCGCCGCCGAGACGCGGGAACGCGTGCAGGCCGCCATCGCGGCCTTGGGCTACGTCTACAACCGCGGCGCCGCGACTCTGCGCGCCGCCCGCACCGACACGGTCGGGCTGCTCGTCTGCGAGATCAACAACTCCTTCTATGGCGAGCTGACCGCCGGGGTGGATGACGTCCTGGGTGAGCAGGGGGTCGTCGCCTTCCTCGCCAACACCGCGGAATCGGGGGAGCGGCAGGACCGCTACCTCCAGCGCATGCGCGAGCAGAATGTGGACGGGGTGATCATCTGCCCCGCCGCTGGCACGTCGCCGGCGCTGCTGGACCGGCTGCGCCAGTGGCAGCTTCCGGTCGTCCAGGCGCTGCGCTTCATCTCCGCCCGCGAAGGCGATTACGCCGGGGTCGATTACGAGTTCGGGATGGAGATGGTGACCGAGCATCTGCTGCGGATCGGCCATCGCCGCATCGCCTTCGTCGGCGGCAACCTGTCCCACTCCGCCTTCGCCGGGCGCCGTGTCGGCTTCGCCGCGGCGCTGCGCCGCCATGGCCTGACCCCGGACCTCGTCGTGCGCTGCCCGGCCACCCGCCGCGGCGGGTTGGACGCGGTGGGGCCGCTGATGGATCTTGCCGATCCCCCCACCGCGATGCTGTGCTACAACGACCTCGTCGCGTTCGGCGTGATGCTGGGGCTGGAGGCCCGTGGTCTGCGGGCAGGACGGGACATCGCCGTGACCGGTTTCGACGACCTGACCGAAGCGGCGATCAGCCGCCCCGCCCTGACCACTGTCGCGACCTCCGCCCGCCAGATCGGGCAGGAGGCCGCCCGCCTGCTGCTGCGCCGCATCGCCGACCCGCAGGGGGCGCCGGAGCGCGTGATCCTGCCCGCCCGGCTGGTCATCCGCGAGTCCTGCGGCGCCATGAGAGTCCAACCCGACAAGCACCAATAACCGAAGAAAAGCGAAGGCCCGAAGACGATGTCCGAAGAGATCAACGAGTCCGCATTCCGCGATTCCGTCGATGCCCTGATCCAGGCGCGCAAGAGCCGCGACTGGCTGTCCGCCCTGCCGACCCGCCCGACCAGCGAGGTCGAGGCCTACGCCATCCAGGACGCCGTGGCCCGCCGCCTCGGCCCAGTAGTCGCCTGGAAGGTCGGCGCCCGCACGCCGGACACGGAGCCGTTCCGCGCCCCCATCCACGCCGACACGCTGTTCTTCGACACCACGACGCTTCCCGCCGCGGACTATCAGGTCATCGGCATGGAGGCCGAGATCGCCTACACATTCGCCAAGGACCTGCCGCCCCGCGCCGAGCCCTACAGCCGCGAGGAGGTCCTGGACGCCGTCGGGTCCGTCCACCCGGCCTTCGAGATCGTTGACACGCGTTTCGCCGGTTTCGGCTCGCAGGACGGGCTCAGCCACATGGCCGACCAGTTCAACCACGGCGCTCTGGTCGTCGGCCCGGCCATCGCCGACTGGCGTTCGCTGGAGCCGCTGAAGGAACGGGTGACCCTGGTGGTCGACGGCGAGACGAAGGCCGACACGGTCGCCGGCAATTCGGCGGGCGAGCCGGTGCGGCTTCTGGTGTGGATGGCCAACACCGGCGCGGTCAGCCTGGGCGGCCTGAAGGCCGGCGACGTGGTGACCACCGGCTCGCACGTCGGCACCGTCATGGTCCCGGCGGGCAGCACGTCGGTCGCCGTGTACGGGACGATGGGCACCTACGAGCTGACCGTGAAGTGATCGGACTGCCCTGGCGCCCACCAGGGCAGCTTTTACAACCCTCTCCCCTCTGGGGAGAGGGTGGCCCGGAGGGCCGGTGAGGGGGTTGCGCATGGCGGTACCGTCCGGCACAAGCGCAACCCCCTCACCCTAACCCTCTCCCCGGAGGGGAGAGGGAAACATTCACCCGAACACCGACGCCCCGGCCTCGGCGCTGCCGACCGCCCGGCGGAACACGCCGAACAGCTCCCGCCCGCAGCCGACCCCGCCATCCGCCGGCGCATCCGCCAGCGGGCGGGCGGACCACGCCGCGTCGTCCACCAGCACCTCCAGCGTGCCGCGCTCGGTGTCCAGCCGCAGCATGTCGCCATCCCGCACCCGCCCCAGCGGACCGCCAGCCGCGGCCTCCGGCGTGACGTGGATCGCCGCCGGGACCTTGCCCGAGGCACCGGACATCCGCCCGTCCGTGACCAGCGCCACCCGGTAGCCGAGATCCTGAAGCACGCCCAGCGGCGGCGTCAGCTTGTGCAGTTCCGGCATGCCGTTGGCCTTCGGACCCTGGAAGCGCACCACCACGACCACGTCGCGGTGCAACTCACCACGGCGGAAGGCGGTCTGCACCGACTCCTGGTCGGCGAAGACGCGGGCCGGCGCCTCGATCACGCGATGGTCCGGCTTCACGGCGGAGACCTTCACCACCGCGCGGCCCAGCGGCCCGCTCAGCACGCGCAGCCCGCCCTCCGCCGCCAGGGGCGACGACACCGGAGCCAGCACAGCGGGGTCGGCGCTCTCCCGGACCGCCGCGCCGCGCACCAGTTCACTCCCCTCCAGCCGCAGCGGGCGGCGGTAGGCGGCGATGCTGTCGTCCTCCCACACGGTGGCGGCGTCGCCGTGCAGAAGCCCGGCGTCGGCCAGTTCCCCGATCAGGAAGGCCATGCCGCCCGCCGCCTCGAAATGGTTCACGTCGGCGCTGCCGTTCGGGTAGACGCGGGCGAGCAGCGGCACCACCGCCGACAGCTCGGCGAAATCCTCCCAGGTCAGGGCAATCCCCGCCGCCGCCGCGATCGCCGGCAGATGCAGCGTGTGGTTGGTCGAGCCGCCGGTCGCCAGCAGCCCGACCACCGCGTTGACGATGGCGCGCTCGTCGACGATCTCGCCGATGGGCGTGCGCAGGGCGACCACCCGCCGCGCCGCCGCGTCGGTCAGCGCGTCGCGCAGCGCCGTGCCGGGGTTGGCAAAGCTCGCCCCCGGCAGGTGCAGCCCCATCATCTCGACCAGCATCTGGTTCGAATTGGCGGTGCCGTAGAAGGTGCAGGTACCCGGCGCGTGATAGGACGCGGCCTCCGCCTCCAGCAGCGCGTCCTTGTCCAGCTTGCCTTCCGCGTAGAGCTGGCGGATGCGCCCCTTCTCCTTGTTGGGCAGGCCGGAGGGCATGGGTCCGGCGGGCACGAAGACGGTGGGCAGATGGCCGAAGGACAGCGCGCCGATCAGCAGACCCGGAACGATCTTGTCGCAGACGCCGAGGCACAGCACCCCGTCGAAGGTGCCGTGCGACAGGGCGACCGCCGTCCCCATGGCGATGACCTCGCGCGAGAAAAGCGACAATTCCATCCCCGGCTCACCCTGGGTGACGCCGTCGCACATGGCCGGCACGCCGCCCGCCACCTGCGCCACCCCGCCCGCCGCCCGCACCGCCGCCTTGAGACGCTCCGGGTAGTCCTCGTAGGGCTGATGGGCGGACAGCATGTCGTTGTAGGAGGTGACGATGCCAATGGCCGGGGTGGAGCCGCCGCGCAGCGCCGCCTTGTCCTCCGCCGCGGTGCAGCCGGCGAAGCCGTGCGCCCGGTTGGCGCAGCCCAGCGCCAAGCGGCGCGGCCCCTGCGCCGCGGCGGCGCGCAGCCGCTCCAGATAGGCGGCGCGGGTGGGCTGGCTTCGCTCTCGGATGCGGCGGGTGACGGCGTCGAGGACGGGATGAAGACTCATCATGGCGCGGTCCTTCCAGACGGCGGATTGTTCAGGCGGCGGAAGCGATCTGGGAGGACACGCGGGCGGCGATCTCCGCCGGGCTGGCGTCGATGTCGCAGACGATGCCAAGCTCTCCGGCCTCCAGCGGCTCCAGAGCGGCGAACTGGCTGTCGAGCAGGGTGGTCGGCATGAAATGGCCGGCGCGCAGCGCCATGCGGGCGTGGATGGTGTCCCGGCTGCCGTCGAGATGAACGAACAGGACGCGCGTCCCGCCGGCGCTCAGCCGGTCGCGGTAGCGCCGCTTCAGCGCGGAGCAGGACACGACGATCGGCGCCTTCGCCTCCCGCGCCAGGGCAATGTGGGCGGCAATGGTGTCCAGCCAGCCCCAGCGGTCCTCGTCCTGGAGCGGGATGCCGGCGGACATCTTCGCGATGTTCTCCGGCGGGTGGAAGCCGTCTCCCTCCAGGAACTGCCAGCCGAGCCGCCGGGCCAATTCCTCCCCCACCGAGGTCTTGCCGCAGCCCGCCACGCCCATCACCACGATCGCGTCCACGGCCCCGCTTATGTTAGCGGTAACATCGGGAGACGGAAGAGCGCTCATGCTGGTCGGTCCTCGAAACAAAATGGCTGGGGAGAGATGCGTATGTTACCGCTAACAAACGAGGCTTGTAAAGCCCAATCCGGCGCGGGATAATGGCCGCCGGACAACTGGAACGCTGATGACCGCCACCCCCCGCAAACCCCGATCCTCGCGCAGCGGGCGCGCCACCATGGCCGACGTCGCCACCGCCGCCGGGGTCAGCGCCATGACCGTGTCCCGCGCCCTGCGCCGGCCCGACACGGTCAGCGAGGAGGTGCGCGCCCGCGTCGACGAGGCGAGCCGCCGCCTGGGCTTCGTGCCCAACCACGTGGCGTCGGCGCTGGCCTCGGCGCGAACGATGACGGTGGCGGTGCTGATCCCCTCCCTGACCAACGCCGTCTTCATCGACCTGCTGGCCGGCGTGCAGGAGACGCTGAGCCCGAAAGGCTACCAGCCGCTGGTCGGCATCACCGGCTACGGCCCGGAGGCGGAGGAGCGCGTCCTGCGCACGCAGCTCGCCCACGATCCGGACGGAGTGATCCTGAGCGGGCTCGACCACACGCCGGGCACCTGGGATTTGCTGCGCGGCCTCACGATCCCGGTCGTCCACACCATGGATCTGGCCGCGGAGGTTGAACACAGCGATTGCCCGGTGCAGACGGTCGGCTTCTCGCAGTTCGACGCCGGCTACGCCGTCGGCGCGCATTTGGCCGCGCGGGGGCGGCGGCGGATCGGGTTGATCGCCGGGCAGCTCGACCCGCGGACGCGCCAGCGCTGCGACGGCTGGCGGCAAGCGCTGCGCGACGCCGGACGGCACGACCCCGCCTTGGAGCTGATGGTGCCGGACGCCACCTCCGTCGCGCTGGGCGCGGAGCTGCTGGAACGCACGCTGGCCACCCACCCGGACACCGACGCGTTGTTCCTGTGCAACGACGATCTGGCGCAGGGCGCGCTGTTCCAATGCGCGCGGCTCGGCATTCCGGTGCCGGAGCGGCTGGCCGTCGCCGGCTTCAACGATCTGGCTGGGGCGGCCTGGACCGTCCCGCCGCTGACCACCGTCGCCACCCCCCGCCGCGCCATCGGCGTGGAGGCGGCCCGCCTGCTGATCGCGGGCATGGCGGACCGGACACCGAAAAGCCGGGAAAATCCGCGCCGCGTGGATCTGGGCTTTCGCCTGATGGTGCGCGAGACCACTTGAGAGACCGAAACCGACCCCCGCGCCGCGGGGTTTCGTCAAAGAGAATGTACGGGAGTTCGTCGTAATGGTGCAGGGCAACTCGACCAGGACCGGAGCGGATATCGCTGTCCTCGGCCTGGGCGTGATGGGGCGCAACCTCGCCGCCAATCTGGCCGACCATGGGGCCGTGGTGGCGGGCTACGACCTGGACGAGGGACGCCGCGGCGCCTTCGCCGCCCAGGTGGGCAACGCCGTCCCCTGCGCGTCGGTGGAGGAACTGTTGGGCGCGCTCAAGGCGCCGCGGACGATCCTGATGATGGTGCCCGCCGGCGTCCCGGTGGACGAGCTGACGGCCGCCCTGCTGCCCCGCCTGTCGCCGGGCGATGTGCTGATCGACGGCGGCAACTCCCATTTCCGCGACACCAACCGCCGCGCGGCACTCGCCGCCGCCGCGGGCGTGCGCTTCGTCGGGTTGGGCGTGTCGGGCGGCGAGGAAGGCGCGCGGCGCGGTCCCGCCCTGATGGCCGGCGGCGACGCCGAAGCGCTGGCCCCCGTTGCCCCGCTGCTGGCCGCCATCGCCGCCCGCGCGCCGGACGGCGAGTCCTGCTTCGCCCGCGTCGGGCCGGAGGGGGCGGGCCATTTCGTCAAGATGATCCACAACGGGATCGAATACGCCGACATGCAGCTGATCGCCGAGGCGTATCATCTTCTGCGCGAGATCGGCGGCTGCTCCTACGAGCGTCTGGCGGACATCTTCGCGGAATGGAACGGCGGGGAGCTGGCCTCCTACCTGATGGAGATCACCACCGACATCCTGCGCACCAAGGACGGCGAGACCGGCGCTCCGATCCTTGAGGTGATCCGCGACGCCGCCGGCCAGAAGGGCACCGGCCACTGGGCGGCGACCACCGCGCTGGAACTGGGCATGCCCGCCCCGACCATCGCCGAGGCCGTGCACGCCCGCTGCCTGTCCGCCCTGAAGGACGAGCGCGTGCGCGCCGCCGAGGCGCTGGCCATCCCGCACGTTCCCTCCACGGAGGATCTGGTCGCGTCGGTCGGCGACGCCCTGCTCAGCGGGCGGATCGCGGTCTACGCCCAGGGCTTCGCGGTCATCGCCGCGGGCAGCCGGCAATTCGGCTGGGACGTCGATCTGGCGGCGGTGGCGCGCATCTGGCGCGGCGGCTGCATCATCCGCGCCCGTCTGCTCGACCGCATCCTGACCGCGCTGAACCGCGCGCCGGAACTGCCGAACCTGATGCTGGACCCCGACATCGCCGGCCTGATGACCCGTGGCGACGCCGGCTTCCGCCGCGTGGTGGCCGCCGCAACGCTGGCCGCGGTGCCGGTGCCGGCGATGGCCTCGGCCCTGTCCTACTGGGACGGCTACCGCAGCGGCCGGCTGTGGGCCAACATGATCCAGGCCCAGCGCGACTATTTCGGCGCCCACGGCTATGAACGCACGGACCGTCCGGGCATGGTGCACACGGCTGTCTCTTATACACATCTCCGAGCCCACGAGACTATAAC
>NZ_JAUQTX010000300.1:0-6927 GCF_059803775.1 Azospirillum sp. UFLA03-27
AACCCTCCCCCGCTTCGCAAGAGAGGGAATTCCGTCCCCTCCCCTGCGAAGCGGGGGAGGGTTAGGGTGGGGGCCGGTGGCGCGAACCCTTCGCACCGCGGAATGTCGTCGCTTCTCCGGTGACAAACCCGGCCGCTCCGCCTAATTATACGGGCAGCGCCCGCATGGGCAGGGTTTGACGGAACAGGATGACGGCCATGGCGATGGAAGCCGCGGTGATCGAGAAGCTCATCAGGGAAGGCATCCCGGACGCGACGGTGGAGATCGCCGACCTGCGCGGCGACGGCGACCATTACGCCGCGCTGGTCACCTCCGCCGCCTTCAAGGGCAAGTCGCGCGTGCAGCAGCACCAGATGGTCTACGCCGCCCTCCAGGGCAGGATGGGCGGGGAGCTGCACGCCCTGGCCCTGACCACCGCCGTGCCGGAAGGCGTGTAGGACGGCATCCCGCAAGGCACCCCCAAGACACGATGACATCGTAAGAAGGCCGAGAGACATGGTTGACCAGAACGTCAAGGATCGCATCGAGCAGGACATCAAGGGCAACGATGTCGTGCTGTACATGAAGGGCACGCCCGTCTTCCCGCAGTGCGGCTTCTCCGCCGCCGTCGTCCAGGTGCTCAGCACCGTCGGCGTGAAGTTCAAGGGCATCAACATCCTGGAGGACCCGGGCCTGCGCCAGGGGCTGAAGGACTACTCGAACTGGCCGACCTTCCCGCAGCTCTACGTCAAGGGCGAGCTGGTCGGCGGCTGCGACATCGTGCGCGAGATGTACGAGTCGGGCGAGCTGCAGTCTCTGCTGGCCGACAAGGGCGTCGCGACGGGCGCCAACGCCTGATCGGCCATCCGCCACAGACGTGTGACAAAGGGCTCCGCCACCGCGGGGCCCTTTTCCTTTGACGGAACAGGCCCCCGCCCACCTCTGTTTTCCCATCGACGATTCCGCGGAGGTGTCGGCACGGAGAAGACACGGATAAGGAGGCCCGGTCATGGACAGGCGCGTATTTCCAGCGGCGGCGCTGCTGGCTCTGATGGCTCTTCCCGCTCTGGCGCAGGGCCAGGAAGGAACGGTGCCCAAGCAGGAGCGGCTGACCGCCTGCCGGGACGAGGTGTCCCGCTTCTCCGACCTGTTTCTGGGTGACAAGGTGGTCGCCGGCGGGCGCAACCACACCGCCCTGACCGGCGAGCAGAAGGACCGGCTGCGCGGCCTGCTGGGCGAGGCGCGCTCCGCCGCCGGCAAGGGCGATCCGGACGGCTGCGTGGACCGGCTGCGCGAGGCCCGCGCGCTGGTCCGCAATGAGGGCGTCGGCACCAACGTCCCGATCGGCCGGGGCTCGTCGGGGTCGTCCGGTTCCATGCCGCGCAACAGCGTGCCCAGCGGAAGCGGAAGCGGCACCGCAGGCGGCGGAGGCGGTTGAGCGGAAAACCCCTGCGGGAAATGCGGCATTCCCGGCGCGCAGTGCGGGCATGAGGGGGCGTTCCTATCGCCCATTTCTTGGCCATGGTAAAGGGGAGTCATGGCCCAGACTCCCTCCCCCTCCTCGCCGCAGGCCGACGGGCACAACCCCGCCACCCTGGGCTTCGCCGCCGCCCTGACCGCCTTCCTGATCTGGGGTGGGCTGGCGCCGGTCTTCTTCAAGCAGCTCGGCAATGTCGGGGCGGTGGAGGTCGTCGCCCACCGGGTGCTGTGGACGGTGGTGCTGGTCGGGCTGTGGCTGGTGCCGACGCGCGGCCTGTCCGGCATTTTGCGCGGGGTGGGAAGCTGGCGGCGCCTGGGCATCTTCCTGGTGACGACCGCGCTGATCGGCAGCAACTGGACCATCTTCATCTGGGCCGTGAACAACGGCCATATGGTCCAATCGAGTCTCGGCTATTACATCAACCCGATCATCAACGTCCTGCTGGGCATCGCCTTCCTTCAGGAGCGGCTGTCGAAGCGGCAGGGCGTCGCCGTGCTGATCGCGGCGGCGGGCGTCCTGAGCCTCGTCCTATCCTACGGGGAGGTTCCCTGGGTGGCGCTGTCGCTGGCCTTGACCTTCGGCGTTTACGCGCTGGTGCGCAAGAAGGCGGCCATCGACCCGCTGATCGGGCTGCTGGTGGAAACCGTGCTGCTGGTGCCGCCGGCCATCGTCTATCTGCTGTGGCTGAACGCCCAGGGCCTAGGGAGTTTCGGCGCGCACGGACTGGGCACCGACCTGCTGATCATCCTGACCGGCCCGGTGACCGCCATCCCGCTGGTGCTGTTCATGGTCGGCGCCGCCCGGCTGAAGCTGTCGACCATCGGCATCCTGCAATACATCAGCCCGACCGGGCAGCTTCTGCTGGGTGTCGCGGTCTATGGGGAGGCCTTCACCTCCTCGCACCTGCTGGCCTTCGGCTGCATCTGGGTGGCCCTGGCGCTCTATTCGGCGGACGCGCTGTTCACCCACCGGGCCGCCCGCGCCGAGGCCCGCGCTGAACAGAACCGGGCCGAGCAGAACCGGGCGGAGCAGGCCCGCGCCGCCGCCTGCCGCGCCGATTGAGGTGGCTCAGGCCCGCGGCGCGAGGCCGTGGGCCATGGTGTGGGCGAGCGTCTTCACCACCTCGTTGACGCGGTCCGGGCAGCGCCCGAACACCACCTGATCGAGGAAGCCCAGACCGAAGCTGAGCGTGGCGATGCCCGCCGCGACGTGGGCGAGGTCGGCGTCCGCCGCGATCGCCCCGCGCTCGCGGAAGATCTCCAGCCGGCTGAGCAGGCAGGGGATGCGGCTTTCCGACAGGGTGCGCGCCATCTCGTTCGCGATGTCCGGATCGACCAGCGCGCGCGCCAGCATCACCCGCGTGAAGTCGCGGCACTTCCAGGCGTGGCGGAGCTGGTGCAGCAGAAACGCCGCCAGATCCTCCTCCAGATCGTCGCCGGGCGGCGGCATGGCGCAGCCGCTCCCCTCCTCGCGCCCGTAGCGTTCCACGACGGCCAGCAGCAGGCCGGCCTTGCCCGAGAAATAGCGCTGGATCAGCTGCTCGTTCACGCCAGCACGGCCAGCGATGTCGCGCGTGGTCGCGGCGTCGAAGCCGCGCTCGGCGAACACCATCTTGGCAGCGTCCAGCAGGACGCCCTTGGTCGCCTCGCGGTCGCGCTTGCGCGCGGGGGCGTCGGCACCGGCGGCGCAACAGCCGTCGTCAACAGCCGGGGCGGTGGCCGGGGTGTCGGTCTTGTCCACGATACAGGCCCTCTCACTGGCCGCCGATCCGTGCGGCGGCTGAAATGATAATAGGTATGCACGCGCATACTTGACAAGCCCGGATGGCGCTGGCAAGTATGTATCCACATACATACCGGGCGCCGCCCAACCCGCGGAACCCCGGACCCCACTTTGGGACGCCCCAACTTGGGATGCCTCACTTGGGACCCGATTTTTGAATCGAGAGGGCAACCGCATCATGACCACCGCCGATCTGTTCACGCCGCTGCGTCTTGGCTCCATGGAGCTGCCGAACCGCGTCATCATGGCGCCGATGACCCGCAGCCGCGCGGGCGAGGGCAACGTTCCCACCCCGCTGATGGCCGACTATTACGGCCAGCGCGCCTCCGCCGGCCTCATCATCACCGAGGCGACTCAGGTTTCGGCCACCGCACAGGGCTATCCCAGCACGCCGGGCCTCCACACCGACGCGCAGACGCTCGCCTGGCGCCGCATCGCGGAAGAGGTCCACGCCAAGGGCGGCCTGATCGCCGCGCAGCTCTGGCACGTCGGCCGCATCTCCCACACGGAGTTCCAGCCGAACGGCGCCCTGCCGGTCGCCCCTTCGGCCATCGCCGCCGCCGGCGAGTCCTACACCAGCAAGGGTCTGCTGCCCTTCCCCACCCCGCGCGCCCTGGAGACCGACGAGATTCCCGGTCTGGTCAAGGCGTTCGCGGACGCCGCCAAGCGGGCGGTGTTCGACGCCGGGCTGGACGGCGTGGAGATCCATGGCGCCAACGGCTATCTGATCGACCAGTTCCTGCGCGACCGCACCAACAAGCGCACCGACCGCTACGGCGGCGGCGTGGAGAACCGGGCGCGCTTCCTGCTGGAGATCGTGGACGCGGTGACCACCGCCGTCGGCCCCGGCCGGGTCGGCGTCCGGCTGTCGCCGACCGGCACCTTCAACGACATGGCCGACAGCGACCCGCGGGCGCTCTACACCCACGTCACCGAGGCGCTGAACCCCTTCGGCCTCGCCTTCCTGCACGTCATCGAAGGCCAGCCGGGCCACCACATGGCCCCGCCGGAAGGCGCCCCGCACCTCGCGGCGGAGCTGCGCCGGATCTTCAAGGGTCCCTTCATCATCAACGGCGGCTACAGCAAGGAGCAGGCCGAGGCGGCCATCGCCGCCGGCGCGGCGGACGCGGTGAGCTTCGGCGAGCCCTTCATCGCCAACCCGGACCTGCCGGAGCGTTTCCGCCGCAACGCGGCGCTGAACACGCCGGACAAGGCCAGCTACTACGGCGGCGACGCCCGCGGCTACACCGACTATCCGGCGCTGGAAACGGCCGACGCCTGATCCCTCTCCCCCGCGGGGATTGCCCCCGATCCCCGCACCTCAAGGCCGGGACCCGCAAGGGTTCCGGCTTTTTTCTTTCCACTGTGCCACCAGCGCGGACGTTGCCCGTTCCGGGAATCGGCTGTTATCCTGAACCGAGCGAAGGAGACGGGCATGAGCGTTATTCTGCCGCGCAACATCGAACAGATGGCTGAACGCCGCGCCAGCGAAGCCGGCTTTCAGGATGTGGCCTCCTATCTTGCCCATCTCATCGCCGCCGATGCCCGCGATGCATCCGACGAGGCGCTGGAAGGCGCCTTGTTGGAAGGGCTTGAAGGAGACGGCGGAGAGTGGGATGCCGAGGCAATGCGGGCCGAATGCCGGGCCGCGCTGGCCGCAACCCGTAAAGACATCTGAACGCCATGCGCATCCTTCCGAGCCCACGCGCGCGGAAGGATATTCTCGACCATTATACGTACATCGGTCTGCAAGATGAGGCGGCGGCTGAACGCTTTTTGACCGCCATCGAGCGTAGTTTCGCCCGGATCGCCGAGCATCCCGACATAGGATCGACCCGGCTTTGGCACAATCCGGCGCTTCGCGGCATACGGGCGTGGCCCGTCGGCGGGTTTGGCCGTTACCTGATCTACTACCGCCGCCAGGGGCCGGATGCGCTGAGGATTCTACGCATTCTCCATGGAGCGGCACTGTCCGAAGAGGTCTTGCGAACGCCGTACTGAGAGACGACCGCCCATCCCCAAACGAAAAAGACCGCGCCCGGAAGCGCGGCCTTTCGCGTGTCGGCTGGGCCGAACGGTCAGCGCGAGTAGAACTCGACGACCAGGTTCGGTTCCATCTGGACCGGGTACGGAATGTCGGCCAGCAGCGGGACGCGGACGAAGCGGCCCTTCAGGGCGCCCGTGTCGACTTCCAGGTAGTCCGGGGTGTCGCGCTCACCCGAGGCGGTGGCCTCGAGGATGAGGGCCATCTGCTTGGACTTGGCGCGCACCTCGATGGTGTCGCCTTCCTTGATCTGGGCCGACGGGATGTTCAGGCGGCGGCCGTTGACCAGGATGTGGCCGTGGTTGATGATCTGGCGCGCGGCGAACGGAGTCGGCGCGAACTTCATGCGATAGACCACCGCGTCCAGGCGGCGCTCCAGCAGGCCCACCAGGTTCTCGCCGGTGTCGCCCTTGCGGCGCACGGCCTCGGCGTAGATGCGGCGGAACTGCTTCTCGCCGATGTTGCCGTAGTAGCCCTTCAGCTTCTGCTTCGCCATGAGCTGCAGGCCGTAGTCGGACGGCTTCTTGCGGCGCTGGCCGTGCTGGCCCGGACCATACTCACGCTTGTTGATCGGCGACTTGCCACGGCCCCAGAGGTTTACGCCGAGGCGGCGGTCGATCTTGTACTTGGACTGTTGACGCTTGGCCATTTTGGTCCTCGGTGGAACACGAGTTGGTTTTGTCCCGGTAGTTCCGCGGAACAGGCCGCGGACGGGGCGCAAACAATAGGCACGCCCGCTTTCCCAGGAGTGAAGGCGCGCACTATAAGGATTCGGCGCGCCTTGTCAAACCATGAGTCGGGTCAAACCATGAGTCGTGTCGGTTCACGAAGCCTCAGCAGCACTCGTCCTCGAGCTGGCGCAGCATGGCCAGACCTTCCTCGTCCTCGTGTTCCTCGAACAGGTCGGAGATGTAATAGACGTTGGCGCAGAGCAGGCACAGCCCGTCCGCCTGACGCTTCAACGGATCGTCGGCCACAGCCAGCTTCGCCCGGAAACGTTCCCAGAAGGCGTTGGTCTTGGCCGGGTCGTCGATGTGCATGTACAGGCGCTCGATGATGCGGCGGGAGTTGCCCTCGCAGTCGATGCCCTTGAAGGAGACGTAGCGGTCGGGAGTGTCGGTTGCGTCCACGGTCGTGCTTCCTGCGGAAGAGGGTTGTATTGACATCCCTCATCGCGGAAGGCGGGTCCAGGAACAAGACCCGCTGCACGAACGGCGGGCGGACGGCGTGAACGGCGGGAGTCCTGCGCGAACGGTTCGCGCTCTTACCATTCAGGGGGCCCACTCAGGCGGCGTCTGACAGCTCTTCCTCAGTGAAGTCCAGCAGCGTGTTCAGCCGCTGCGGGGTCAGCGCTTCGATCCCCTCGTGCCACATCACCTCGCCGAACAGCGCGTGCAGCGCCGCCAGACGCTCCGGCGCGAGCCCGGTCAGGCGGTCGCCGTAATACTCCACCACGAGCTGGTCCACATAGGCGTGGTCGTCGTCCAGGAAAGCCATGGCCGTATCTCCTCGTCATCGTGGCGCCCACCCGATGCGGGCGCCGGCCATGGCTTTGTTCTACGCCTGCGGCGGCACCGGACGATTGAGGCGGATCAACCGCCGCCCGAAGTCACAGGCCAGCGGAAACAACCCTGATGCGCGT